>DAOOUW010000033.1:0-13917 GCA_035390885.1 Bacteroidota bacterium
AAAAAATAATAACACAGTAACTATGGATATAACCTTATTAAAACAAACAAAAATTTCTCAGAAAATGAATGTAACAAACGTATACGTACACTATCTATTGCACGGAAAAAGAAAAAACATCAAGAGGCTTAAACAGATGGCGAAAGTTATCGGCATTAGTCTCGAAGAACTTCAAGCGCAAATTCCCATCACTACCTCTCACTCACATCACAGGCGCGCACGGGCTCATAACCCAAAGCGCGCCTCTACTATATTAACAAAGGGGCAATGAAGAAGCAATTATTATTTTGAAAGAAATTTCTCATGGACAGAAATTCGATCATTAAATTGAAGGTGCAGGAACTCATACACGGTAAGGGAGCAACCGCGTACGAACTTGCAGACATGGTCAATAAATCCTACAGTTATCTTTGTAGGATTGCAAATCCATCGGAAGAACTCCCAACGCCAATCGAAATTGTATTACCAATTATGAAATTTAAGAAGAACTATAAACTTCTTGAATATATGGCATGGGAATGCGGTTTTACGATTGTAAGGTTACCACGGAACGCACAGAATAGAAAAGATGAAACCGAGATGGCGGCAAACTATCAAAAAGCCGTTTCGGATGCAATGCAAGCTGTAATAGAATTTTTTGAAGTTCCAAATCAGAATAATTATGGAATCGTATCAGAAAGATTGATGCGGGCAATCCAGGAAAGTATAACGATGAAAAAATATTGCGACAAAAAATCGTCGAATCAAATGGAACTATCGTTATGAAATGGATATGTGTCGAGGAGCTGTCAGAAAAACTACATATCTCTAAGCAATGCGTACGCTGGCATTGTCGTGAGGGACACTTTGAAGCTCTCAAGACAAAAGCGGGTTATAGTGTAAACATAGAATCCGTAATGAATTATTATCATCATAATCCAGCAATTGTTGCACAATTTGGCGCTCGAACAAAGTTATCAAATCAAGAAAATGGAACTTACATCCCAAGTCAAAAAGCCCTTGCACGGGCGACTCTCCTGGGGATATATGAGCAAACGGTCAACAAGGCGAAACATATTCTTACCGCCAAAAAATCATTTGTCCAATCATACCAGAAAGATTACCCAAATTTATTTAGCGCTTTGAAAGTTACAAACTATCGGACGCTCGACCAATGGTTGAAAAAATATCGAGAGCACAACAATAACCTTGAATATCTGGAAGACAACTATTGTGGGAAGAAGGCGGTTATTAGCGATGATGAGAAGGATGCAATCATAAAATTCCTGTTGCATCCAAGTCAATTGCCGTATGCGCAAGTGATACGCGGGGCAAAATCCTTGTTGGCGCAGAAGCAAATCGCATCGAAATCCGATAGTACATATTATCGGATTATCAGAAATTACCGGCGATACAATTATGATGCGTATACATTTGCCCGCGATGGAATAAAAGCCCTCAACGATAAAGTTGTATTTTATCTGCAAAGAGATTTAGAGCGAATAGAATTTGGCGATATTTGGATCGCAGACGGTCATACATTCAATTTTACGCTGCCGCATCCCCAAACAGGACAGTCAATGCGAATGACTCTTATACTCTTCTACGATATGAAGACTCGCATGCCATTAGGATATGAAATAATGGCGAGCGAAAATGTTGCAGCAATCTCCAGCGCGCTGAGACGGTCCATATTACTTTCCGGTAAGATGCTCGGAGTGGAAGCATTCTTGCCCAAAGTAATTATTCTCGACAATGGAAAAGCATTCAGGGCAAAATATTTTCGGGGGACAAAAGATTTTGGTCAAGAGCCAATCAATGGGATATTCAAGCAGCTTGGAATCGAGCCGGTCTATGCAATCGTGAGGAATGCAAAGGCAAAACCAATAGAGCGTTTTTTTGGCACTCTCCATGAATTCGAACGCCGAATGCCGACATATTGCGGTTCGGACATCGAGCATAAGCCAGCATATTTAAGAGCTGGCGAGTCCTACCACAAACAGCTTCAACAAAATATTTCGATCGAAAATTTTACGCTCCAATCTGTAGCGATAAAGCTTGCACAATACTTTGATGAGTACTGTAAGCGACCTATTCAGGGTAAAAAATCACCTTATGAAGCCGCCGAGGAATCCATTATGAGGCTGAAGAAACGAGAAGATATTTCCACGCGAATTGTATCAAAAAATGTGCTCGAATTATTGATGATGGAAGAAAGAGAATTGACTCTTACCCGTAATGGAGTAAGAATCAACGGAACATATTATTGGAATGAAAAACTCTACGGCATCGAAGTTGGAACGAAAGTGACTGTCCGCTATGATGGATTATACGACATTGACTATGCGCTCGTAAACGTCAACGGAGAATGGATCAGGGCGGAACGATTCGAAAAGACGCATCCAGCCGCAAAACAATTAGGGGATTCCGAGGATGTAGAGACTTTGAAGAACTATTTAAAGATGCGCAAACATCTTGTTAAACAGACGATACAAGAGGTAAAAATGGTACATGCAAAATATGAAAACCAAAAAGAAGAGAGCGATGGAAAGCTGCCCTGGACGCAAGAGCCATTGAGACTTGTGGCAAAGAAAAAATCATCGGGAAGCGATTCCAACGAGCTCCTCCATGATTATGCAGAGATGCTAGAAGAGGAAGCGAAAGCATCGAAGGAAAAGGAAGAGCCGATTTTTCTTTTTGAGTATGAGCGAGAGGAGTATTTGAGACAACAAGCTTCAAATAAATAATTCATTATTCAACTATTCTGGAGGTGGTTATGGGTGAAGAAATTCAACAATTCAATCTTACCGAAGTTCAATCGAAGCTGAAAAAATATATCGAGCAAGGGCATACCATCACCTCTGTTGCAAGAGGCGTAGGATATTCTCTGGCGACGATAAGCCGCATCCTGGAAGGCAAATATCCGGGTAATGTGGAGAGTGTTGTAAAGTCAATTACATCCTTCCTTGAAAGGCAGGAAGAAATCGCAAAAGTTCCTAAGGAAAAAATTCCATTCTGTAAAATTGAATCTGCCAGGAAGATATTCGAAATCGCGAGGATATGCCACAACGAGGGGGAAATAGGCGTCATCTATGGAGAAGCGGGAACAGGTAAAACTACAGCTATCATCGAATACGCCAAGATAAATCCCGACGTCATATTGATAGAAGCCGATCTGGGTTACACAACGAAAATATTCTTCCAGGAATTGCATCGGAAAATTGGAATGGACGGAAACGGAACGATCCATGAATTATTTCGGGATTCCGTTGAGCGATTAAAAGATTCCGGGAGGCTTATCATTATAGATGAGGCGGAGCATCTACCCTATCGGACGCTTGACCTTGTACGAAGAATATATGATAAAGCTCACATAGGAATTTTACTCGTTGGATTGCCGAGACTCGTCTTCAATCTACGCGGTAAACGCGGAGAATATGCCCAGCTCTACAGCCGAATCGGGATGGCAATAAAAGTAACGTTCGACGCAAGCGATGCGGAGAAAATTGTACACTCGATGTTCGCCCACTCGAACGGATTATACAAACTTTACTACGAAAAGAGCGCTGGAAATATTCGGTTGTTGGAAAAACTTATCATCAGAAGTAAGAGAATCGCAAAGATCAATAAACAGGAAATCGATGAACGCCTTATCAACAAGGTTTCCGATATGTTCATAAAATGATAAAGGAAAAGATTATGAAATTGTTAGTCTCACAAAAAGCGATACAGAAATATAGGACGGAAATCATTCCGAACACAAAACTCTCGAATGACCAGATCGAGGATTCAGTTCGTTCGATATTCGACGGCAGCCATTACATCAGCGACAATGAGAGAGGCATACTCTTTCGTAATGAACCATTGAAACTGGAAATTATTGTAAAGAACAAAATTATCGTAACGATCTATCCTTTAAAAGACCGAGAAGCAAAAGAAAAAGCGCACCTGGAAAGGGCAAATGGGAACCGCCAATGAATCAGCCATATATCAATAGAGTAGAATATAATCATCGTTGGATTTTCCCCCTCATACATACCTCCTACACACGCGATAACTCGGCAGGTTTGTCCCGGCCTGCCGAGAAATTATTTGTTCCAAATAAAAAAACAATAAGAGGAGAAAACTTATGAAGCCACAAATAACAATCAAGATTAACGATTTGAATGAAGTTGATAAATATCTTGCCGAGCTTGGAGCAATTGAAGCTTCGCTTCAGCATGAAGAAGCGATTCTCAATGAGCAAGAACAAAAGGCAAGGCAAGAATTCAAAGAACGGACAGAAAATCTTTTTTCGAGGAAAGCCGATATACTTACAACGCTTGAAAGGTTCTGTATCGCAAATAAGAATGAGTTTGAAAAAACAAGATTGCTCGAATTTGTTCATGGTATTATTGGATTCCGTACCACGCCGCCAAAGGTAACTATGTTGAACAGGAAGTATAATATCAATACGGTGCTGGAGCTGTTGAAAAAATTCAAACTGACAAAGTATATCAGAACAAAGGAAGAATTGGATAAAGAATCGGTGCTAGCGGATTATGCAGCGAAAGAAATTAGCGATCCGAAATTAGCATCAGTCGGTTTGAAGATTGATCAATCGGAAATCTTTGTTTGCGAACCTAAATGGGAAGAGACAGGAAAAAAGCAATGAAAACACGTGAAGGTTATTATAGCGAGCAAGTTAGGAATGAGGCGTTTAGAGAAATTCTGCCTCATTTGTCCGCTCATCAATATAGAGTGTATTCCATAATAGCAAATTATGGACCGATAAGCACAGAGGAAATTGCATGTGAACTTGGCGTTTATCCTCATACGATAACGCCAAGAGTAAAAGAATTGAGAGAAATGGAACTGATTGAATTTGCAGGAATTGGCGCAAGTGCAACGAGCGGTAGAACGGTGAGCCTTTGGCGCACGAAGACAAAACAATTAAAATTATTTTAAGGAGGTTGTTATGAAAGTTCTAATTGGCACAATCCTCATCATATTCCTCATTGGAATTTGGTGTGCAATTTCAATTTCATCAGAAGCCGATGAACAGGTAAAACGAATGCTTCTGAGACGAGAAGCGATGGATAAATATCCGAATCTCCCGATGTCCGTTGCATTGAGCAATCTGTATAATGAGACATTTAAATCCATCAAAAAGGAACGACAGGCAAAAAATGATACAGAAGAACTCGAAGAAAAATTGATTCTAATCTATAACGAACGGAATCTCGCGTTACAAGAAGAACTCGATGAGGAAAGTTCTGTAAGGAGGCCGTCATGATCAAAGAAATTATCGATGAGCTAAATTCAACGATAAATAAGATACTTTTGATGCAATTTGAAGAACAAAATATTGGCGTTGTAAGAATACTTCATAGATGCGCGGATAACATCCAGGATGTTATCAACGGGTTGGCGCTCTATGAACACATCAAAAAATCAAACTCAGGAGATGGAAATGATAATAATAATTTGCAATGAAACCGACACAAAAGCTCAAAATATTATACCAAGAGAAAATTATATTTGCGGCGTCTGTGGAGAGGATATTGATTTGAAGAAGGATCATCTCATCGTAATCGAGGATGGAGAATTCATGTATGTCCACCCTGAACATTTGAAAGAAAATAAGAAAAATCAATCATATTGATTATAATGGAAATAACAAAAAAACAAATCCAGCTAATCCATATAGCAAAATCACAGCTCAAACTCGACGATGAAACTTATCGAGCGATGCTCGCTGGATTTGGCGTGGAAAGCAGTAAAGATTTAGACTATTCAGACGCGGAAAAATTGCTCGATCAATTGCGTAGCGCTGGATTCAAAATATCGCCGAAGAAGAACGATAGGATAGAGAGATATGGCTGGGGACGCAATACTTATGAGAACCTCAAACAGAAAACCGCTATTAAAGTTGATGGAAGGAAGGTTGAAATCGAAAGTCGGAAGGCAAATTATGCTTCCCCGGCAAAGCTGAGAAAAATAGAAATCCTCTGGAGAATCCATAGCAGAAATAAGACTGATAAAGGCTTGCAATCATTTTGCAAAAGAATTACAGGATTAGACGATATTACTTTTTTAAGTAATGAATTAGCAAATAAACTCATAAACGCAATTGAGCATCTATGAAGTACGATTGGGTTCATAAAATAGAATTTGAGAAATATCTCTATGGAGAGTTCAAGGACATGGTTAATCTCATTGGAATCGAACATACGTTGGCGCTATTCGATTATTTCAGCAAACAGCAAATCTACTTTAGCGAAAAACCACTCAAAGAATTAAAAAAAATCTACGTTTTAAAACATAAACATAATAATCCCAAAGAACTTGCCAGGACGCTCAATTTATCTGAGAGGGAGATTTATTATATCCTGAAAGGACAGGAAGAAGACGAGAAGCAGGAAGAGCTATTCAACTCTTGAGATAATTCCCAATGATAGATTTTAGTTTATTGATGTCTCCATCGGTTAGTTCCATATAAGGTCGAGCCGGAATTTGAATTGTCTTCATCCAATTTCTTTTAGGCTTTGAGGCGGATTTACCCGAAGTTTTTTTTGAAAGATAGCTGCTCAGCGCGGATTGATGAATATTACCGCCAAAATTATGAATTGCAGCATAAATGAGATTCGTTCCAACTTTTGCATAATCAACTCCATAGGAAGATTGGATGGATCGTTTTAATTGACCGGTGCGTTGAAGAATTTTACCAGGCCAGTATCCTTTTTTCTGTCTTTGGAGAATCGTCGAATGCTTCAATTGGGGCCAATGTTTTCCAAGTCTATTCCCTTCCGTATCAAAATTCTTAAAGACTGTCGTTCGCATCGTTTCGGCGAGATTCACCATTAGAGGTTGAAGATTTGTGAAGCGACCCCTTAACGATTCGAGCGTTTTTGTATCTATAATTTCTATCTGAGCGGACATTGACTTTTTCATCCTTTCGAGATATATTGATCCACCACCCTATGATGTTCCCGTGAACAAAATCATAGGGGGACCAGGAGCAGCGCACGGGAGCTGGAATAATTCTCCTGGCTTAATTTTAAGAGCGGCTACAAAGCCGCTTATTTTTTATAAAGAAGAACTCCACGTCGAAGTTTATCCATATATTTTATATCTTTAGGAAAAGCATTCCAGAAAATTGTAGAATCTTTTTCCATCCGTAGAGCGGTAAAGAATGTTCTCTTTTTATTATCCTTAAAGAGTCCGATGTAGAGTTTGCGGTATTCAAGAAATCCTTTGTCGGATATATATTCGCTCATCCAAATCTCATACGGCTCTTGAAGAGTCTTTTTAATGAGAGGGATAAAACGTTCCCTTCCATCGGATTTTTCCAGGAGATGATTCAATCGTTCCATCGTAAAGATCGCTTGATCCTTATCCGCTGTTTCAATGATAGAAAAAGATTTATCGAGGAGATTAAATTCTTCCTGGAGATATTTTTCAAAAGCGCCTTTCCCCGCGGATTTTATCGAAGGGAAAAGTTCGGGCATTTCCGAATAATATTCTTCGGGAATGGATTCAATCGAAGGCTGATTGTAAGATTGATAATTTGGTTGATTCGGATTCTGTGAGAACCGTCCAAAATCGGGATCAAATTCAAAGAACGATTTGCCTGGATTGTATTGCCATTCTGGAGGAACGTTCATCAATTCCACCATTTCGGGAGACCCTTTTGAAACTTTAAGATTCATTTCTTCGACGTCGTCATTATCGAGAGGAATAACAGTGCAGCGACAGTTCCAATCATTTGGCGGATAAATTTTATCCCAGATCGGATCGTCATAACGAAATACCTTTCCATTGAGAGCTGCATGGGACGGTCTGGTGCGACTATCCATTACTGCGTTATACATCCAGTAAGGACGATTTTCTGCATTCTCGATCATTCCATGATAATGACCAGCGGAATAAGCCGTATCGAGATTAGTGCGATAAATTGTCTTGAGTCTCGAAGGCGATCCAAGAAGAACTTCCTCTTCAGGATTTTTGAGTTTTGATATATCCACTCCAGGGACATCTTTTGCCTTTACTTTTCCCCACCAGCCTTTTGATTTCAATACTGGAGTGAGATTCTCTTTGAATTCCTGGAATGTTCTTCCTTCTTTTATCGAGCGATCGAGTTCGTTGCGGATGTCGGAAAGAATATCGAGCCTCATTGCTTTGGCAACGGTAAAGGCTTTTGCATGGGCTTCCTGCCAGGTTTCTCGCCAACTCCAGTTGATTTTATATCCCTTCCGCTCGAAATAGCGAATGACTTCTTCCGGAGATAGACTTGTAGCAAGTTGTATATCAATATCAGGCATCGAGTCTACCTTGAATTTCACTGATGAATATCAGCTTGGAAAGAAGCAAATCAAGTTGAGATGATTTTAAATTAGGGAAAATCTCCGCAAGTTTTGTAATTACTTCGTCGAAATTTTTTGATTCCCGAATCATTGAAATTACTGGAGATAGAGTCTGTTCGATTTGCATTTGGAGCGCTCTATCAGGAATCTGATTGACTGTTTCATCCACTGGTTTCGCTTTTGCCTCCGGGTCTTGTTCGGCAAAAGTTGGCATTTGATTTTCTACAATATCAAAATCTTCTTCCTGAAGATTATAGTTACGGATATAATAATTTTTCCTGAATTGCACTCCGCATTGTTTAAGAATACTATCCCGCTGTGCGAGATTCAAGTCAACGTCTTCTTCCTTGTAGAGAATGAAAACAGGTTTATCGGTCGAGGTAAAATTTACCTCATATATCTTATTGATAAGCTGCTTGAACATTTTCTGAACGAGTTTTTTATCCGACGCTTGAACTTTATCGAGCATATTGGACATCGTTTCGCTCGCAGCATAAGTTCCTTTATCCTGAACTTCTGTCGTCAATGTTTGAGTCAGGATTGCTTTGCTAATTTCGCTATTCTGAAAGTTCAAGAACTTTTCATAGATGTCCGCAGAAGAAGTTTTCCCTGCTTCCTTGATTTCAATGGAACTATCTTCCGGAGTTACCGCAATAGCATCCTGAATCATATCCTCAAGCGATCGAGCAAGAGCATCTATATCCGCCTGACTTGCTCCTCTCGGGAGTTTCCCATGGAGAAAGGGCATTCCATATTTTTCTGTAAATGTAACCCAGAATTTAAGACCGCCTCGTTTAAATGTTACGGGCCAAAAACAGCGGGAAAGAATTCGTTCCCCGTAAGGATTCATATAAGTAGGTTTATGCTGAACGAGCAAGAACTTGAGAGGATTTAAAGGGGCGCCTTGAATCTGGCTGGAAATAACATTCTTGCGTAATTTCAATTGATTGTCATTATCGAAGAAGAACCATTCTTGAGGTTTCTCTTCGATCCGAGTTGGTAGGAGAAATCTTCCTACTTGTTCCCAGACGAGTTCGAAAATTGTAAATCCAAAGAGAGGAGCGTTGAGAATTTGATTGATGATATTTTCAAGGTCGAGATCGTCGAAAAAAGAACTGAGGACATCATATTCCAATTGACTTGAATTTCCGCGATTAAGTTCGCGCTCAAGAGATAAAGTTCCCGCTTTACGTTGCTCGATGGTAGAAGATAAATGAGAATCCGTCATCAATTCTCGGTAACAAGTAATATCTTTGCCAATTTTTCGTAGAATCGGATCGGGATCGGGAAGCAAATTCCAAAATCCTACGATCCTATTAAAATTTTGTCTCGTAGCGATTTCGTTCGTCAAATCTTGATTGCTCATAAGAACCTCTCAATAAGTTTGTAGGAAGATAATTTATGCGACGATTTTGCAAATACAGGTCCCGCCGATGATTTGGCTGCATGGATTGCAAGGGCGAGCGCCCAAAATCTATCTGCGTGTCCGCTTGTTTCCGATTGAGTTACGTCGAAACGAATATTATTGCTGCTTGTAACTACTTTGCGGATGGAATGCAAATCCTCCCGCAAGTCGTTATCTGGCGGAATAAAAATTGTTTTATCCTGAAATCTCGTGAGTAAATCATAGGCGAGTTCTTCTTTCACTTTTGGAGTGAACATAATTGGTTCGATTCGAAATTTGCCAAATCGTTGTTGAGCTTCCTCCGCTAACTGCATTCCCAATCCTGTAGAATCAATGCATGCTCGGTGGACAGCAGGAAGACTAAGATATTTGAAAAGAATTTCCCGTTGAGCGTTGAAGGGCATTTTTTCCATAACCTTGATTTCGGCGGTGATAAGAATTCCGTTTAGTTCTTCAAGAATGTAGATGACGCTCAAATCTTTCTTTCGTCCAATATCGAATCCGAGATAAATATTTTTTGCGTCAGGAAGAGAAATATTGAGTTCACGTTCGCAACCGAAGATAAGATCGTAGGATAAGAAGGAAGTCGATTCGTCGACGGGGATACAGCAGTACTCTTCCAGCCATGTTGCTTCGTCGAAGCAGTTCTTCCGAATATCATCGAGCCATTGTTCGCGTTCTTTTTTTGTTGTGCGCCTCTTATAGAGTTTGTCAACCAATCCATCATCGACGGCGTTGAAAATACTTGTTTTATGATGACTCCAATCCAATTTCTTCTGTTCTACGCTTTCGATGAATTTATAGAACAAGTTATTCTTGCCATGATGAGTCGAGAGAATCCGAAGCGGAAATCCCCATGTTATAACAGGCGCGGCGGCTTTCCAGAGCGCAAATTGATCGTTATGGAAAGCAAATTCATCGAGGACGACTTTACCGCCCTTTGAACGAAATGCTTTTGGATTGCTGCTCAAGGCATTGATGCGGGAAGAGTTCTCAAATTGAATAGTAAAAGTTTTAATCTTTTCTTCTTCGAGAATTGTTTCGCCGAGATCACGCGCGCTGGTATCGAAAAGTTTTGCCCACTGTGTGCAATAGTAAATATATTCCCGAGCGGCGGATTCATCCGCCGAACTAAACCATACCGCTGGAACTGTTCCATCAATACAATCCCGGACATCTTCATACGCTTGTACATAAGTCGCTCCGATCCGTCTTGACTTTTCCCATATTTTGATTTTGCTCTTATCCTTCAACCATCGGATTTGGTAAGGGAGGAAGTATTTTTTTTCAGGTTTTTGGCTCATGGAGGCGTTTTTCCGATTTCTTCCAAATTTGACTTATAGACGATTATTTTTTCAGGGCATATAAACAATCGATGAAAAATTCTGCAAGCAATTGCAAGCGAGTGCAAGGGCTTTGCAAGCGAATTAAAATGGGTATCCAGACGAATTGCACTCTGGAAGTTCATAATCCTAAAATCTCCTTCTCGATGGCTTCTATGGTCTCGGGTTTAATGTTCTTTGGAAGATTCTCCGTCGAGTCGTTACCGGGGAGCTCATTGATAAGTTTCAAGGCGCCGAGAGCTTTTAGCATGGCGTAGATATTGTGAGGCGTTGGATTCTCTTTTGCATTTTTGACGGTCGTGCGAGCAATTTCCATAAGTTCATTTTGCAAGCTCGCAGTGTGGTGGAGATATTCTTCACGTTGCTTATCCCAGTTGTTTTCCATTTTCCAATTGTAGAGAGTTTTTCTACTGACATTATCTTTGAGGAGTTTAACAATGACGTCGAGAGATAATCCGTCGTTTACGTACATCCTTTTTGCTTCTTCATAATAGATAGCTTTCTTCATTGGTCAACTCCTACAAATTGTAAGTTTCTTTTAACTTATCAATTTGCATTTTACAATCCCTTGCTAAAAGCTGTAGCTCTCGGAATTCTCGCACGAGGAGAAATATTTTGTCGAGTTCTAAATCGAGAAACTCATTGTAGGGTGAAAGGAGTTCCCGAATCTGGATAAAATAGGAATCCGCTTTCATCTCATATTCTTTATAGCTTTTTTCAAGGTCGGCGAGTTTTCCTTTTGCAATGAGCAATTCTGTGTTCATCGTTTTATCTCCTTAATTGCTATATCTAATTTTGTTTCGAGTCGCGTTAGAATACCGGTGAGAAGTTCTTTATACTTCAAGTCTTCCTGGATTTGCTCCTGAAGTTTATTCACCTGATCGACGTATTGTTTGCTCAATGTTTTGTAGGTAATAAACCAGATGACGAAGATGAGAATTGTAACTCCGCCTTGAGAAAGAGCTTTAAGCAGTTCGGGGGTTAAAGTTTCCATAGTTCTCCTTTTTAAAGTTTTCAGACTAAAATAATAATACCAAAAGAATAAATCTTTTGAATCATTCTTTTGAATAAGAATAGTAGAATCTTGAAATTTGTATTAGTAAATCATTGAAAGGAAAAAAATATGAAATGGTTCGCAATATTTAAAACAGGAACTCATACAGATGCAAATGGGAAGACTCGCGAATGGAAAGAAAGCGATCTCGATGAAATTGTTGCGAAGTATGATCCATTGAAGCATGAAGCGCCAATTGTAATTGGACATCCCAAAACAAATGCGCCAGCGTATGGTTGGATTGAAAAATTAAAGAGAGTCGGCGATACTCTCTATGCCCTGCCGAAGCAACTCGCATCCGAATTTGTGGAAATGGTTGATAAGGGACTATTCAAGAAACGCTCCATCAGTCTTTATCCCGATAACACGTTGCGCCATGTTGGATTCCTCGGCGCCCAACCCCCTGCGATAAAAGGATTGCCAGATGTCGAGTTCAAGGAGGAATCCGAAACTTCTACCTTCGAGGAAGATGGATTGGATGATTTGATTGAAGAACCACCGGCATCGGAGGGACAACCGAACTCGATCGAGGTTCTAAAAAAGACAATAAAAGATTATGAGGAAAAACTGAAAAAATTCCCGACAAACTTCCAGGAAACGCTCGAAGCTCTTCAAGCGCAGAAACAGACCCTTGAAGTTCAACTCGATAACATCAAGAAAGAAATGAAATTAAAAGCATTTCAGGATTTCCTCGATGAGCAGGTAAGAGAAGGAAATTTACTTCCCAAGCAAGTTCCGCTTGCTCTGAAGCTCTATGAAGTCGTTTCCCAATCGGAACTTTTTGAGTTTTCAGATCAAACGAAATCGAATCCGATCGAGATTCTGAAAGATTATCTAAAATCCTATCCAAAGACGCTCGATATGTCCGAACGCATGAAGAAGGAAAATAAAAAGAAAGAACCAGAACCGGTTCAGTCTTCAAGTCAAATTATCACCGAAGAAATACGAAACCAAATGAAAGGGCAATAGTATGAAATTACAACAAATTTCAAGCAATGATGTATTAACTCAACAGGTAGTCAATGCAATGATTTCCCGTTCGACAGCGCTCGAATTTGCCGAGTTCTATTCAATGACCGGGAATGCGGAATATCGGAGGAAAGCGGCGACTGCAAGCGGTGGACAATTCCGCGCGCTCGATAGTGATTATAGCGATAATGCTGTTTCTCCAGATTATGCGAATCCCGCCTTGAAAATTCTCGGAGATAAGGTTCAGGTTGATCGAGCTCACGAGCGACGAGGCATGGATGTTGCAAGCGAACGAGCCAGGCAACTCTTGAGCTTTGCTCAAAATCTTGGTAAGCAATTTCAGAATTATTTTTTCAATGGAGATTCCACTACGCCCGAACAGTTCGACGGCTTGATAAAGTTGGTTCCAGTTTCTCAAAAAATAACGCCTGATGATCCAATAAGCGTTGTACTTGGAAACACCGATACTGCTAAAACTTCTCAACAAGCATTTCTTGAGGCTATCAATCAACTGATCCAAAAAGTTGATGGCGGAGCTCAGGTTTTATTTATGAACTCCTATGTCTTGAGTCGTCTTACAACAGTTGCAAGGGAATTTATCCAATGGCAGCCGAATACATTTGGAACTTTGATTCCATTTTATAATGGTATTCCATTGCGGGATGCAGGTTACGATAAAGATGGAAATATGATTCTTCCACAAACCGAAACTCTTGGCGATGCGAATGATTGCAGCAGTATCTTTGCCGTGCGATTTGGCGAGGCGGTGGATTTAAGCATTGCCACCAATATCGGAGTCGAGGTAAAAGATTTGGGATTAGT
>DAOOUW010000033.1:14017-20179 GCA_035390885.1 Bacteroidota bacterium
AAATAGATGTATTGCACGATTGAAGATATACTTAAGGAATTAGATAAACTCCTCCTGATTGAACTCGTCAATGATGAGAATAAATCTCCAGATGAAATCGATCTCGAGGATGAAGAATCTAATTGTGTCATCCGAATCAACGAGCAAATCAAAAACGCATCCGACGAAATTGATGGTTATCTGGCGGGCAAATATCCAACGCCTTTAAGCATAGTTCCAAACCTCATAAAATTGGTTTGCAAAGATATTGCAATTTATAATCTCTACAAACGCAGACATCGTCTTGATATGCCAGAAAGCATTACTCAGATTTATAATTACCGAGTAAAATTGCTCGACCAGATTCAGAAAGGCAATGTTCAACTGGGTCTATCTCCAAATCCAACAACTGGAGAAAATGTAATCAAAATAAACAAGATTCCAGAAGATAGGCTTTTTGGAAAAGACGTTCTTGATACTTTTACTTAAAGGCAATCTATGGCAATTACTCCTAATCCTCCACAAAATATCGAATTAGTTATTTTATCGGGTAATTCGATAAAATTACAATGGGAAAAACCTGAAGGAACCACCGTTAGTATCTATCGAAGCTTGACGCAAGGGTTTGTTCCGTCGGAGGAAAATCTTATACAATCTGGAATAGATGCAAACTTCTGGATTGATGCCAACTTGCAGAGCAATGTGAAATATTATTATCGGCTGACTTTGACCCTTTTTGGTATTACATCAAACCCATCGGAAGAAATTGTCTGCGAAATATTAGCAGTTATCCCTAATCCTCCACAAAATATCGATTTAGTTATTTTATCGAGTAATTCAATAAAATTACAATGGGAAAAACCTGAAGAAGCCACTGTTAATATCTATCGAAGCTTGACGCAAGGGTTTGTTCCGTCGGAGGAAAATCTTATACAATCTGGAATAGATGCAAACTTCTGGATTGATGACAACTTGCGGAGCAATGTGAAATATTATTATCGGTTGACTTTGACCTTAAATGGTTTTACATCAAACCCATCGGAAGAAATTGTCTGCGAAATATTGAGCAAGCATGGAATTGTGGAAGAGATGAAGCAATTTATTGTAACTCAACTTGAAACTGCAATGTTGTCGCTTCCACCCGATGAACGGTTAGTTGTTGAACTTCCGGTAAGCGTTGATAATTATGCTCTCAATCATCCGAGAGGGGCATTGTTAATCGTCTATCGTGGAAGTAATTATACAAGCAAAGGATTTGCTCAACTTATTGCTCAAAATCGGGATATGGAAATTGGAGTCATTATCTGCGCCAGAAATCTCAGGCGCGGAAAAACCCCAGAAGATTATCTTGATTTTGTCATTCAATCATTGAGTGGAATCGAAATCATATCGAAGCGCGGAGACCGGAAAATCTATTGTCAGGAAGATGAATGGTTGAAGGAAGAGAATGGCATCTGGTGGTACGCCGCGACTTTTATCGTTCCAACGGAATTCTGGGAAGAATATGAAAGCCAGTAAGAGAGCATATAATTTAATCAAGGAATTTGAATCCCTGCAACTGAAGAGTTACCGCTGTCCCGCTGGAGTGTGGACTATCGGTTATGGAAATACGAGCATGGCAAAAGAGGGAATGATTATTGACAAAAAAACCGCTGAGGAATTTCTCCAAAGAGATATAAGAGAAATGGAACGGGCTATTGAATCAAATGTGAGAGCTTCGGTTTTACCACTATTAACTCAAAATCAATTCGATGCTCTCATAAGTTTTATTTTCAACGTAGGTGTGGGAAATTTTCAAAAGAGTACGCTTCTCAGGAAGTTGAACGAAGGGGACATAAAACAAGCTGCCGATGAATTTATGAAATGGACAAAAGCAAAAATTGATGGAGAATATAAAGATTTGCCTGGTCTCATAAAACGAAGGACAAAAGAACGCGAGGTATTCCTTGAAAGGTAAAGTAATTTTTTATGGATTGTTCATAGTCGTCTGCATGTTGCTCTTATTCCATTTATGGGATGTTACATTTCGCAATAATACAAAACAGAATTATGTTCAAGGCGCACCAGATACGACTTTTTCAATCGGGTCTGAAATTATCAAAGATTCTTCCCAGCATGGGAATATTGAGAAGAAGTTGCAGCCCATAGTAAAAAAATCCACCCTAAAAAAATATCAGGACACTTTAAAAGTAGAAGATAACATTTTGGTTCTTGATATAGATTTGTTGAGCAATGATACTCTTAATATTTCCTATGATTACTCGTTCCATAATATTTATAAGGAACGGATTGATACCGTCAAAATTGTGAGAATAGATACCATTAAAATTATGGATGCGCCTGCAATTTCAACTAAGTCGTTCACTTTTGGCGCGGCTGTAGGCGCTCTTGGCATAATATTGATTATTTTAATTTTAAAATGAAAGGATAGATTATGGCAAGCATTGCTGGCATAAAACAACTACTCTTGTGCAAAAAAGGCACATTATTGACGGATGTAACTGATGAACAGCTCTTAGGTATAAGAAAAGACGCTTCCCTAAGTATCACAGATTTTGACACCATCGAAGATTTCCGTGGGAGAAAACTACACAATAAAATCAATTTCAAAGCGGAAGCAGAAACTTTCCAGCCGACGATGTATCTTCTGAATATGCTGCAGCAATGGGTCAATGGCGAAGTTGATGTGGAAATTATAACTGAACAACAGCCTGGCGGGGGAATCGAATGTTATCAATTTGAAGGTGAGACGAATCCCCTCGGAATTGAATTTGAGTTTCTTTATACCGATAAATCAAGAAGTTGCAAATTAACGCTCGAGCGAGCTCTGCCATATGCCACTGGCATTGCAATGCTAAATGCGGCTTCTTCGACGAGTCCAGTTTATTCTAATCCTCAAACAGGAGAAAATCCTAGTCTTTATCGTATGCCGCTTTTAGGCGCCTGGGTTAGCAACGGCGATCCCATATATGATCCAATGATGATCCAGCAACGATCTTTGAGCATCAAAACGAATAGTGGAAAAAAGACGGCTGATAATATGTCTATTGTTGACCGACTAATCTTTAAATTGGAAATTACGGGATACGATGCAGCGCTTGAAAAGATACTTGGGAATTTTTCCAGCCCCTGGTTGTCAGGATTATTTTATCAAGAGATGAATAGTGATTCTACTTATGATGGATTTCAATTTGGCAGTAATGTTCTTCATAAAACTAAAGAAATCACAATTGATAAAGAACAAAGAATTATGAAATTAACTTTCGAAGGAAGCGCAGCGCTCAGCGAATTGCAGTTTGATATAGATGCTGAGCATGGCGCTTCTGCAGATGATACAGATGGAACTACAGGTGGAACGATGAATATTGCGTATGATGTAGTTTCAACTTAGACTCATGGAAAATTGCCGATTGAAATAGATATGTTTCTAAGATATAAGGAATTATGAAATTAACTTTTGAAGAAAGCGCAGCGCTCAGCGAATTGTGGTTTGATGTGGATGCTGAGCATAGCGCTTCCGCAGATAATACAGATGGAATCACAGGTGGAACGATGAATATTGCGGTTGTAAAGGAAATTGCCGGTTGAAACAAATATGTTTCTAAGATATAGGGAAAGGGAATAACTATGGAAATAGCAGGTTTAAAAAGCATTTGTTTTGGAAGTTCTTTCATGGAAACATTGATCCCAATAGGTTTGCGCAAATCGGCGAGTCTAACAATCTCTCCGTTCAAGGAAATTGAAGATTATCGTCATCGGAAGCATCGAAATTATTTGAATTTCAAAATTGAAGCGGAATGCATCCAACCATCCATGCAAATCCTAAAAAAAGTATTAGATAATGAATCGTTTTATGTACAGGCAGTAACCGCACAAGGTGAAGTTTTCCAGATACCCAATATGGGGTTGGATTTTGAAATGGTTTATTCTTCCGAAGGAAGAAGTCTCAAGCTTGTTTTTCAGATATGCTTTCCTTATTCCGATGGTTTGGACCTTATAGATGCCGCGAAAGACAATACAGATTTGCATTCGACTAATTTTGAGGATGCTTCCAAATATTATCCTTCAGCCTGGAGTAATAATAGTGGATTAGGCATAGCGCCATTACATATAATGAGTAAAAAATTGAGTATCAAACCAGAAGGCGTTACAAATATAGCAAATGCGCTTCTTCCAAATTATTGGACTATCAATTATGAAATTGTAACAGTGGATAGTTCAATGGATTTTTTACTTACTCATTTTACTCCGACGAATGATTTAACTCTGACCTTTGAAGAGACAAATGAGATATTTGCACCGGATGCAATTCCTCCTAGAACTTACGATAAATTGATTTTTTCTGCTGGAGTCTTGACAAAACAAAGTGAATTTACAGTCAGCGAGGATGAGCGAACCACAAAATTAGTGTTAGCTGCCAGAATTCCATTATCTAAAATCAGTTTTGCTTTTGGAACAAATAATGGGTGCAAAACTGGCGATACTGTTGGTACAACAGGTGGTACAATTACGTTTTCGCTTTAATAAGGAGACATAATGAAAGAATATACAATCAACGGCAAAAAATATACCTTAAAAGAACGATATACCGCAAAGGATTGGGGAAAAATCCTGATCATTCTTGGCAAGCTGGAAATGAAGGATGGAATGATCCTTAATGCAATTGCGCAGCTTATGCTTCAAGGAGATTACGAATCGCTTCTCAATATTGTTTTATCGGGTGAAGAACCAATTACAACGCTCTATGACGATGATTTTTCTGAAGCCGCAAGAGCTTTGGAAGATTTTCTCGATGTAAAAAAAAATATTCTAAGCGCTTCTACCAGCTCTTTAGCAGGCTAAATTTAGAATTCGAAAAGGCAACGCGGGAATATTATTCTTTAACGGAATGCGGTGAGCCTAATTACTTTAAACCAGATGAAACAAGCGTTGACGCTATTACATTTTTGCTATCGGATGGAGATATATCGAAATCCTCGATCATTGAAGAATTAGATATTGTATATGTTATCGATTGGCTCTATCTCAAAAAGGTAAAAAATCTCAATGAGCTGAAGAATGAAATAACTGCTTTAGAAAGAATGAAAAGAGGAAGTTAAATGGCGCCAACAAATGAAATAGCTATAAAGTTATCCATCGATGGAAAAGATGCAATTGGCGCTATTCAATTAACCGACCAGAACGTAAAAAAACTTTATAACACTTTTAAATCGGGCATCGGAGATATTGATTCGTGGGAAGGCTCAATGCTCCGCTCGATGAATAATGCCAGGCAATTCATTCAAGGAGCGCGGGAAGCGCTATCGGTATTAAATAATACCTTCAAACAACATTTAACTGCCTATTATGAGCAAGAACAATCCTCCATAAAACTTGCCACAGCGCTTCAACAGCAAAAGAGATATACGGAAGATAATTATAAAGCTCTACTGGATTATGCTTCGCAATTGCAGCGAACAACTATTTATGGAGACGAGCAAATTATCACTATCGAGGCTCAATTGCAGGCGATGGGGTTGAATGTCGAACAGACAAAGATTGCAACTCTTCAAGCCGCTAATCTTGCAACTGTAATGGGAACAGATTTAAATTCAGCGGCTAGAGTAATGGGAGATTTATTCGCTGGCGATGCAACGATGATCAATCGTTACATCAAAGGATTAGATGAATCGATTCTAAAAAGCGGTGATTTCGATGCAATCCTCGCCACATTGAATGAACATATTGGCAATCAAGCCATAGCAACTGGTCAAACAGCCTATGGCGGTTTAATAAAAATGCAAAATGCTATCGGGGATTTAAAAGAAAATACAGGAATGCTTTTGAGCCAGGCGTTCTATCCTTTTGCTCAATTGTTATCAGATTTATTAAATAAATTGAATACTCTTTCTCCAACGATGGGCGGAATTATTGGAGTGGTTGGTTCTTTGACAACTGCCTATGTAACTTTGCGAGTAACGGGAATTTTGCCAGCTATAAAATCTGTTGAACTGTTTGGGATTGCTCTAACGGGATTAAAGGCAAAACTAATATCAACGGGTATAGGAGCTTTAATTATTGGTTTGGGTTATGGTTTCCTTCAACTCACAGAATCATATAATACGTGGCAGAATACAATAGAAAAGGGCGTCCAATCGAATATTGAAGCAATGAATTCTCTCGCAGAAGGAATGCGAAATCTTA
>DAOOUW010000033.1:20279-22765 GCA_035390885.1 Bacteroidota bacterium
CCGAATCGTCGCAATCTCCTGTTCCACAGCCCCCAGGAACAATATCTGTTCAACAACCCCAAAAAATAAAATCTGAATTATCCGAAGCAGAAAAACTCAGGATAGATTATGAGGTTGGTTTTTTACCAAAAGAAGAATATGAGAAAAAGTTGAAGGAACGTCTCAGCGCTCTCAAGGGAGCAAATTATGATGAAAAACAAGAAATGATAAGGCTCCAGCGAGACCTGGCGGAAATTACCAAACAAGGTAGCGAAGAAAGCTATGGTAATATTTTGGATTATGCTCGAATTTCCAAAGAGCAGGAACTTGAGATATGGAAAAAAACAGAATATGAGAAGGTTGCGCAGTATAAGAATGCGGAAGAAATGCGCGCCGCAATTGATGAAGAATACAATCGGAGGAAACAAGAACTCGACAAAGAAAGCTATGGTAACGTTTTAGATTATGCTCGAATTTCCAAAGAGCAGGAACTTGAGATATGGAAAAAAACAGAATATGAAAAGGTTGCGCAATATAAGAATGCGGAAGAAATGCGTGCTGCAATTGATGAAGAATACAGTCGTAGAAAAATGGATTTGACTGAAGAAACGGAAAGAATTAGAGTTGAAGCCATAAAAGGTTCATTTAACTTTATTGCCGGAGCCGTAGGAAAGGATACGGCTCTTGGAAAAGCTGCTGCTATTGCGCAGGCAATGATAAATACTTTCGAAGCTGCAACAAATGCCTTAAAAGCTGGTCCAATATTGGGTCCTATTTTAGCATCAGTTATAACGGCGGCTGGAATGGCAAATGTAGTAAAAATTATGGCAGTAAAAGAACCATCCATTCCTGCTTATCAAGAAGGTGGCCGTCTTCCACAAGGAAAATTTGGGTTTGTAGAGGGCTTTAACAATGAGTTAATAGCCCCTGAAAAGTCGTTTGAAAGCATTATGAAATATGAATTGATACCTAAAATTATCGCTCAATCCCCGGTTATAAATACCAGGTCTCTCGAAATAAAACTTGATAAAGTAATAGATGCTTTCCAGAGCAAACAGTTTGTCGTACGAGGATATGATCTTCAAACCATCAATAAAGAATTAGAACTTAGGGAGAAGTATAGTTACTAATGTGGCAAATCAATGTCAAAGAGCGTCCAGAGGCAATCAGCGATGAAATTCCGATGCCAGATAAAGCATATAAAATTCAAATCATTTGTGAATGTGAAGAATCGGGAACTAGCGATGCTATGCTCGGAAATATTGGCAAGATTACAGTAGGTTCAACCAATGATAATGAGTTTATCAATTATCCCAGTGAATTAGAGATAGAAATTGTCTTCAATTATTCTATAGACGATGTAGCTTTTGAGTTGTTACTCAAGAGGCTTTTAAATAATAAAACTACTCTTATTATTTCTACAAGAGATTATGAAGGAGAAACTTGGTCAACTTTTTTTGTAGGAATTTTAAGGAATGATTCTTTAATGGGGCAAGAATTCAGGACAATCAATCTTAAATTTATTAGCATTATAACCGATCTTCTAACCTATCCACCTTCCGATACTTATTTTTCACCAGAGGAAGCATATTCTTTCCAGTATTATGTCGAGCATGTTCTCGAGAGTTATTTAGGTTATCAACTATCAAATTATTTTCGGGGTGGGTATGGTATCAGATTAACCTATGAAAAGGATGGTTTGGAAGTTGAATGTACTCCGGATTATTTCTTATTGCCTTGTAGTATTTATTTGGGAGAAAGTAATTATGCAAATTGGTTAGATGTTTTTAAATCCATGTTTGCAGCTTTCGGATACATTGGTTACTTTGGATTATATAAATCATTTTGTCTGTGTCCTCTGTTTTATGATGGAAGTACGATATTACCGATTATCAAAGAAAATCTACTTGATTATTATGAGATTCAGGTTGCAAGAAAAATCTCAAAACTTACCTGTCACATTGCTACAGGTCAATTATCACCAAAAGTATATCGCGATTATGTATATTCCCAAATGACTTTTTATGAGAATGAAGCAGAAATTACTCATGATCATCCTGTTGGTACATTACCAGGAGGGGGCGCTTGGTCTGGAGTAATATGTAAACCCGACGTTGGAGAAGAAACTTATTGGGCAACCTTCAATTCAGCTCATTTCAAAGATGAATCAAATTATGCCAGCTTATGGTTGAAAATCACGGATAAATATTGGAATTTGATGAAAAATCCCAGAAGTCAATTGAAGGTTAAAGTAAAAGGTTTATTGACAGACATCAATTGTATGGGTTTTTATTGCTTTGATTTTCTCGGTGGAACTTATCGAGCGGTTCAAATCGCTTATGATTTGATAAACAACACCTCAGAATTAACTCTTAGAAAGGTGTTGGACAATATCCCAGAAGGTGGAAATCCCTTCTTGTAATTTCCTATGACAATTTGGCATTTTTGAAAAATTGGATTTGCATAAACCAAATGACAAAATTTGAAAAACCAAATGACACGTTACA
>DAOOUW010000034.1:0-13733 GCA_035390885.1 Bacteroidota bacterium
ACATCGATCATCGCCAATTCGTTATCCGGCGTATCTGGCGCTGGACGCAGTTCTTTGCCTGAATACTCTTTCTGTGAAGTAAACGACTCGGTGAGAGCCTATAAAGTAGGCGTGCATCAACATATTCCGGAAATTAGAACGGTTCTCGAACAAATTACCGGCAAATCGACGCCTGTAATTTTTATTCCTCATCTTCTTCCAATCACTCGAGGAATTTATACAACTATTCACGCCACTTTGCAAAAGTCCGTTCAAATCAGCGATATTGAAAATGCTTACGCCGCATACTATAGCTCTGCTCCATTTGTGCGATTCTCTTCGACTCGCATTCCTGAGCTCAAGCATGTTGTGCAAACAAATTTTATTGACATCGGTTTCTCTCTCCTTCCAGATTCTCATCATATTGTTCTCTTTGCAGCGATCGATAATCTTATTAAAGGCGCTGCTGGACAAGCAGTACAAAACATGAATC
This sequence comes from Bacteroidota bacterium, assembly GCA_035390885.1. Classification (GTDB taxonomy): domain Bacteria; phylum Bacteroidota; class Ignavibacteria; order UBA10030; family UBA10030; genus JAOAFT01. The sequence goes on from DAOOUW010000034.1 coordinate 473, forward strand.
TTATGTTCCAATTTCCTGAAACGGAGGGTTTACTCTAATGACAGATTTCCTCAACGAATGCCAGGGAGGAGTTACAGCAGCACAAGGATTTCAAGCAGGAGGAGTTTACTGTGGAATACGAAAAGCAAAAAAAGATATTGCACTAATCTCTTCACAAGCGCCAGCAGTTACCGCAGCAGTATTTACATTAAACAAAACTCAAGCGGCGCCAATTCTTGTTGATAAAAAACAACTTGCGCAATCGCAACTTTGCTCTGCAATTATTGTCAACAGCGGAAATGCTAATGCATGCACAGGCGAACGAGGACTTCAAGATGCATGGACAATGATAAAAACCACAGCGCAGGCGCTCAACGTGCCAGAGCAACAAGTTCTTGTTGCTTCAACTGGCGTTATTGGACAATATCTTCCAATAGACAAAGTCATCGCTGGAATTAACGATGTCGCAACAAAACTAAGCAAAGACGGACATCAAGACGCTGCAGAAGCAATAATGACGACCGATACATTCCAAAAAGAAGTTGCCGTTCAGTACACATCTGGCACAGCTACTATAACAATTGGTGGAATGGCAAAAGGTTCAGGAATGATTGCCCCAAATATGGCAACCATGCTTGCCTTCATCACAACCGATGCGGTTATTGAACACTCAGCGCTTGCCTCAGCTTTGCATACTGCCAACAGCCGATCCTTCAACAGATTATCCGTTGATGGCGACACAAGTACAAACGATATGGCAGCGATTATGGCAAACGGATTGGCACAGAACAAAAAAATTACCGAAGGGACCGAAGAATACTCAAAATTCGTAACTGCATTAGAATATGTGCTTGTTAAACTCGCAAAAATGATTGCTCGTGATGGCGAAGGGGCAACAAAACTCATCGAGGTTGTCGTTGCGGGCGCACATACGGAAGAAGAAGCTGTTCAAGCAGCACGAGCCGTTGCGAATTCAAATCTTGTTAAAACAGCAATGCACGGAGCAGATGCAAATTGGGGAAGAATTCTCTGCGCAGTAGGTTATTCGGGGATTGATTTCGATCCTGCAAGAGTTGCAATTTCTTTCAATGAACTTCCTGTGTTGAATCCCAATTACGAAATTGTGCTCAATGAAGATGAAGCAAAGAAAATTCTTTCACAAGATCATATCATTATCAACGTAAATCTTCATCAAGGCTCGGCATCGGCATGTTTTTATACATGCGATCTATCTAAAGAGTACGTTCACATCAATGCAAGCTACCGATCGTAATTTTTCAGAAGGACACAAAAAATGACGCCATTGCATATTGATCACCAAACAAAAGAAGAAGTTCTCATCGAGGCTCTGCCATACATTCAAAAGTATGAAGGGAAAACTTTTGTCATAAAGTATGGCGGTGCAGCAATGATCCATGGCGAACTGAAAAAGACATTTTCAAAAGATGTAACGATCCTTCGGAAAATAGGAATCAATGTTGTAATTATCCATGGCGGCGGGAAAGAGATTACCGAGTTTGCAAATAAACTTCAAATTGAGAGCAGGTTTGTACACGGCCAACGGTACACAGACAAGCAAATGATCGAAATTGTTCTTATGGTGCTTGCTGGTAAAATAAATAAAGAAATTGTAAATCTTATTAACACAAATAGCGGAAATGGAATTGGTATTTGCGGAGTCGACAATAATCTTCTGAAAGGCAAAAAAATACAAAAAGATGGCGATGACTTAGGACTTGTCGGCACAGTTACCTCTGTGAATGTACCATTCCTTGACCTTTTGCTAAAGAATGATATGATGCCGGTTATTGCCCCACTTGCATCGGATGAGGATGGAAATATTTTAAACATCAACGCTGACCTTGCTGCAAGCGCCATTGCATCGGCTCTCAAAGCAGAGAAGTTAGTCTACTTAAGCGATATTGAAGGAGTGCTTGTTAATAATAAACTCATCTCAACTCTGACGCTTGAGCAAGCAGAACAACTTATTGCTTCGGGTGCAATCAATGGCGGAATGATTCCAAAAGTACGTTCCGCATTCGATACGCTTGCAGCTGGCGTACACAAGGTTCATATTATCGATGGGCGAGTTAAACATTCTTTGCTCCTGGAAATATTTACAGATGAAGGTATTGGAACACAAATGATTTCAAGCGAAGAAGAATGAAAATACATACGGATAAATACAAACGCCATGCTGCCATTAAACAAATTCTTGCGAATAATGTTATCAGCACACAACATGATCTCGCAGGTGCATTGCGGAAATTGGGTTTCCGCACAACGCAGGCTACATTATCACGCGACATGAAAGAGCTCGGCATTGTCTGGGTCAACAGTCCGGAAGGAGCGCGGTACCAGCTAAATCCGACAATAGAAGAATTCAAGCTTACGAACCTCATCAATATGGAAATCGAAAGTATTGACTCGAACGAAGTCATGATCGTTATAAAAACATTGCCCGGACGAGCGCAAGGCGTCGCTGAAATTATCGACCATTTAAATATTCCATCAGTACTGGGCACAATCGCTGGCGATAATACAATCTTTGTTCTTCCACGATCGATAAAAAAAATTTCGGAAGTTGTAAATACTTTGCAAACATCGATACTGAAAGTAAAATCTGCAACTTGAGAGCGTATGGAATCATCGTATATTTATACAATCGATGTAGCTCATCCGCCGCTTTCAGCTCAAGCAGCAGAACAAATACTGGATGATACGTTACAAATGATTCGTATGTCGCCAAAATATCGAGTTCTCAAAGTAATTCATGGAAAAGGCACAATAGAAAAACCTGGAATTTTAAAATCCGTTGTACAAAATTGGGCATATCGGAATCGTCAACGTTTCAAAGCTTGGATTCCAGGAGAACAGTATTCATTGTTCGATCCAAAAACTCAAGAAATGCGCTCGATATGCGGTCAAGTCAAGGACCGAGACTTGGGCGCTTCAAACACAGGAATCACTGTGTTCTGGGTAAGATAAATCATAGAAATAATATTTTTAAAGGAGAATTTACTGTGAAAAAAGAACGAATTGCTGTTGCATACTCTGGTGGTCTTGACACCTCGGTTATTGTCAAATGGTTACAGGAACGTTATAATGCAGAGGTCATTACTGTAACTGGAAATCTTGGTCAGAAGAAAGAAATAGTTGGACTAGAAGAAAAGGCAAAAAAGTCCGGAGCAGTAAAAGTATATATTCAGGACTTGAGGAAAGAATTTGTCGAAGAGTACATTTTCCCCACACTTCAGGCGAGTGCGCTGTATGAATACAATTATCCTATGGCAACAGCCATCGGTCGTCCTCTCCTTGCTAAAGCATTAGTAGATGTTGCTCGAAAGGAAGGCTGCACTGCAGTGGCGCATGGCTGTACTGGAAAAGGAAATGATCAGGTACGCTTTGAAGTCTCAGTTGCAGCATTAGCGCCTGAGCTGAAAATTTTTGCGCCGGTACGTGAGTGGGAATTCAAATCACGGGAAGAAGAAATTGCCTATTGCGAACAACACGGAATTCCTGTCGTCGCAACAAAAAAAAGTCCTTATTCAATTGATGAAAACATCTGGGGAACTGCAATCGAATGCGGCATCTTAGAAGATCCAACGGTCGAACCTCCGGAAGATGCATTTCAGCGAACAGTTTCTCCGTCAAAAGCTCCTGATACTCCAACATATATTACAATCGATTTTGAAGAAGGAATTCCGGTCGCGGTCAACGGGAAAAAGATGAATGGCGTTGCTCTCATCGACTTTGTCAATGAAGTTGGCGGAGCAAACGGCATTGGACGTCTCGACCTTATTGAGAACAGATTAGTGGGAATAAAATCGCGTGAAATTTATGAAGCGCCAGGCGCAACAATTCTTCACATTGCACATCGAGAACTTGAACGATTGACTTTAGACAAAGACACCGCTCACTATAAAGCCAAAGTCGCCAACGACTATGCTGACCTCATATATAATGGATTATGGTTTTCACCGCTTCGAATTGCTCTCAACGCTTTTGTGCTCGAAACTCAGAAGGTGGTTACCGGGGCTGTAAAACTAAAACTCTACAAAGGTTCAGTAGAAGTTGCTGGTCGAACATCCCCTCACTCACTCTACGATACAAAACTGGCAACATATACAGAAGAAGACCAATTCGATCAAAAAGCAAGCGCAGGATTTATCAAAATCTATGGACTTCCTGTAAAAACGTTTTACCAGGTAAACAAAAAACTTAAAAATATGTAGCCAGCTTATTAAAGCCTGATATGTTCATCAGGCTTTTTATTTTTTGCTTTGATTGATAAAATCCTATTGCCTTGAATTTCGGCTCTTCATATACCATATTGGTAAAAAATGAAAATTGTTAAACAAATATTATATTCGATATTCTTCTTCTCGTTATTACAAGGACAAACCGCGTCTCTTGTACCACCTATACCTGACTCGCTCTTTATCAGAATACAACTTCCTGAACGCGATTCTATTGTTTGGCGGTACTCGAAAATCCGTTTTGCTGCCTGCACTCAACCGACAGCAAAAGCGTATGTCAATTTTATGCCTGTAAAAGTATTTCCAACTGGAGCTATTGCGGGAGTAACTTCGCTTTCCTATGGAAAAAATATTTTACGTTTCACAGTAATTTCAGATAAAGGAGATTCGCTGTGGCGTGAGTTGACAATCATTCGACCAGAACCTCCACCGCCTCTATCCGCAGATACTCTCCGCATCGATGAGAATTCACTTGAGCCATCGCAGGATTTATGGCTCACGTATGGCGATATCATTGAAGTAAAAATGAAGGGCAGTCCAGGAATGGAAGCCTACTTCGACATTCCAGATATTGCTTCAGATATTCGAATGGAAGAACTTCCATCAAAGGCACAAAACAGCTCAAAGGGAATATACGTGGGGCGATATATTATAAAGCCCGGCGATAACATCACGGAACGACACATTGTGTTCCATCTTAAAAAAAGTTTTTGGAGCAAAGAAGAAGCAATTTCAAAGGGGAAAATTTCAATCAGCGCTAATGAATTTCCTCGCGTTGCTGAAATTGTTGGCAAACGACCATACCTTAACTTAAGCCTTGAAGGCGATAGATTAGGCGGTGCAAAATTAGGATTCCTTGAAGCCGGAATTCGAGTACCAGTAACTGGAAAGGTAGGAGCTTTCTATCGTATTCAGCTGAGCAATTCGTTGAGCGCATGGCTTCCAGAAGAATTTGCCATGCTCTTACCAACTTCGACTCCACTGCCTCGCTCAAACGTTGGTGCAATTACGGCTACCGGCAACTCCACCCACGACATTATTACAGTCTCCTTACATGAACGACTTCCATACACAAGCGAACAAATTCAATCCCCAACATCCATCTCTATAGATTTATACGGCGCGACATCGAACACAAATTGGATTATTCAGGATCAATTTGCAAAGGAAGTTTCATCTATAACTTGTACTCAAGTTGAAGATCGGCGCTACCGATTGTTGATTACTCTCCGTTCAAAATTTCATTGGGGCTACGACATTAGTTACACAGGCACAACGTTACGAATAAAAATTGCTCGACCGCCGCTTAATCAAAAAAAGGATTCGCCGCTTGCTGGACTTACAATTGCAGTTGATGCAGGACATGGCGGTGAGGATAATCGTGGCGCTATTGGTGCTACAGGAGCTTTGGAAAAAGATATCACTTTTGCCATTGCGCAAGAAGTGAAGGATAAACTAATTTCACGAGGAGCAAAAGCATATCTTACTAGAACAGAAACAAATACGCCGCCAACCGCCGATCGTTTTGAAGACGTTCTTAATTCAAATCCAACGATCCTTATAAGCATTCATTGTAACTCTTGCGGAGAAACATCGGATCCATTCAAAGCTCGTGGGACAAGCGTATACTACAAGCACATCGGTTTCCGACCATTGGCGGAAATTATGTATTCAAAACTCCTTTCAACAGGACTTCAGCCTTACGGTATTATTGGAAATTTCAACTTTCTTCTCAATTCGCTCACTCAAGTACCAAATGTGCTTATCGAGACGGCTTTTCTTTCAAATCCAGAAGATGAAATCTACCTCTTAGATTCTCAGTTTCGTTCCTCAGTGGCACAACAAATAGTTTCTGGACTTGAAGAATATGTACGCGTTGCATCAAACTAATTATTGAATATTATCAAATCGCGCATCGAATCTTTGCAGGCTTGTATATTTCTTTGTACATTATTAAAAAATGACTCTATGAATTTTTAATATGAGGATGATTGCCATGAAAACACAAACTGTATGGGGTGGACGATTCACAGAGCCTCTCTCTTCAATAGCCTTAAATTTTTCTTCCTCAATTGATCTGGATAAACAGCTCTATGCTGAGGATATCGCCGGCAGTATTGCTCACGTGGAAATGCTTGCCGCCTGTAAAATTCTTACCGCCTCTGAAGCGCGTCGAATTCGCACCGCATTAAAGGCAATTCAAAAAGAAATTGAATCCGGGACGTTCGTTCCCGATGAAAAATTTGAAGACATTCATTCTGCAATTGAATATCGGCTTACTCAAAAAATTGGCACTTTGGGTGGAAAACTACACACAGCACGGAGTCGAAATGACCAAATTGCCCTCGATGTTCGTCTCTTTATGCGAACTGCAATAAAAGAGATCAGCAAATTGATTGTCAATCTTCAGCGCGTTCTCCTCTACAAGGCAGAGCGATATTTCGACGTCGTAATGCCTGGTTATACTCATACTCAAAGAGCTCAACCAATTCAACTTTCTCACCATCTTCTTGCCTACGTGTGGATGCTGGAACGAGATTATGAACGATTTCAGGAATGCTATAAACGAGTAAACAAATCTCCGCTTGGCGCTGCGGCTTTCGCTGGCACTCCTTTTCCAATTGATCGAATGATGGTCGCAAAGAAACTTGGATTCAATGGAATCGTCGAAAACAGCATCGATGCCGTCAGCGATCGGGATTACATCATTGAATGCGTTAGCGCTTGCAGTATTCTTATGATGCACTTAAGTCGCTTTGCAGAAGAACTCGTTCTCTGGACAACGAAGGAATTCTCATTTGCAGAAATTAGCGACGCCTATACCACTGGAAGTAGCATTATGCCTCAAAAGAAAAATCCAGATATGGCAGAACTTGTACGGGGAAAAACGGGACGAGTGTACGGAGCGCTAATGGAACTCCTTACAATGATGAAAGCTCTACCACTTTCGTACAATCGCGATATGCAGGAAGATAAACACGCTCTCTTCGAAGCTCTCAATACAACTCGGAAATGTCTCTTTATTTTCTCACATATTATTGTTCACACAACTATTAAAACAAAAGTACTGCAGGAAGCGATTCAAAACGATTTCCTTACTGCAACAGATATGGCAGATTATTTAGTCCGGAAGGGAATTCCATTCCGCGAAGCTCATGAGATTACAGGAAAAGTGGTGCAATACTGTATCGAGCACAAAATGTACTTCGGGAATCTCGACCTCGAAACCTTAAAACTCTTTTCGCCAAAATTTGATAAAGATATTTTCGAAGCAATTATACCGAAAGCGAGCATTCTGAACAAACAATCGGCTGGAAGTACAAATCCACAGGAAGTAAAGAAGCAAATTGTATATTGGACGCGCGAGCTTAGAAAAAGAACGCTCTAATAGAACTTTGCTCGGAAAATTCTTCTATCATCTTTCGAGCATCGATGTCATTTCCAGAGCGTTTGAATAGCATGCATCATTATTGAAAAAGAGATACGCATCTTTTGCTAATCCGTAATCTCTTATTTTATGAATAATTTCTTTAAGCTCAACTTCTGAAAAATTGTAATGGTACATACTCGGAATTCCAAAGCCATGGAACCGGTAGTAATTACATTGTGCAGAATTTACTAATCGAGGTTCCGCCCGTAATGGATCAACACAGTGCACTAATTCGCATGATGCACAAATATCTTCTATCAAATCTTTGTGCTCATACCACTCGCCTCGCGGTTCCCAAACAAGAATTAGATTCCCTCTATCTATTGATTTAAAGAACGATTCCAGCGCAACAATATTGTTGTCCGTTGGTTTGAATGAAGGCGGCGATTGAAAGAGAATTACTCTAGCGTTTAGAACGACACAGAGTTCCTTCATCATCTGAAAATATTGGTATATTTCATTCCCACGAAATTTCTTGATGTGAGTTATTCCCTTGTAAGCTTTTACTGTAAATTCAAATCGTGGGTTCACCTCATCAACTTCAGAACGCCACTTTTCAGCAGTGGAAAGTTTCGGAAGTTTATAGAACGTGGAATTGATTTCCACAGCATTCATTAGCTGTGCATAGAGTTGTAATTTCGATTTCCACGGTTTCTGTACCTTATCCTTAAATTCTGATATTGTGAGATAACTCCATCCGCAACAACCAATGTGAAATTTAGTTTGCAAGTGCGGATTCATCTTCCATTCGTTACTAAAAAGTAGAGATTATTTTCCACAATGCAATAGAGTCGCTCGTCATTACTCAACTACATTTACCATGAATACCGAAGAGTATATGTAATAACTTTATTCTGATTTCCTTCGAGAGAAACAAGCGACCTGAGTGTCGTCTGATCAACTTTTTCCCATTTTGCAGATGATGCCACAATGTTCCATCCAGACCATCGCCACGGATGCTCATAGACATGAATTGCAACAGGTGAATCTTTATGGTTCTCCAGTGTGATTTCAATTGTTTCTTCAATGACATGGTGCGGAACAATTACTCTAAAATCTTTTTGAACACGTTTGCCGACAAGATCAAAGGAATTCCCTACAAACAGCCGCACCTCCTTATCCTTTGGCGTATGATCGATTTCATCTTCGCCAAGGAACTGTTCTTTGGCATCAGTATCTCGTTTGTAGAGTCGCATCTTTCCCTTCGGAAGAGCAATCCCTAACTTATTCTCTTTTGTATTCTGGAAAATCACATAGACACCAACTTTGGTTCCCGATTGTTGGCCGAAACTCGACTGCTCGCGGTAAGAAGAATTATTGCTCCACATTTTCCATGACTGATTAAGTCCATCATACACAAACATTTTTTCTGCTTTAACGCCATGCGCAGAGACAAGTTCAATTTGTTTCGTCTCACGATCATTGATATCAGTTGTTCGCTGCAGTGTGTACAATTTATATTCAAAGAAATCTTTTTGCTGAAATTCTTCTTCTTCATTTATGTAATCCATTGATTTTGCAACTCTCGCCATTACAGCTCTCTCTGGCTGAAGATTGACATCGCCTGCTACAAGTTTCAATCCAGCATCCTTAAATTGACTCCCTGACATATTTGTTATCGTAACCCAAGCCGTTAAATCAATTGCAGCATCATCCTTATCGAGCAGTGCAACGTAGGTGCATTCCCATGTCAGTCCTCCCGCAAGATAACTTATTTCTAACTTTTGAGCGCCACTTTGAGCCGCTTGAAGCATCCATGCGAGCTGAGGTTTTAGTACCAAGCCTTCCGGCAATGCAGGAAGCACGATTCTTCCAGCAGGAGCAATTTCTATTTTCCCATTGATTTCCGCTATCATAGAACCGCTCTGCGAATAATTGCCATAGCCTTGCGACATCCATCCAGTTGCAAGTAATTTTCCTCGAACAACATTTTCTTTATTTGTTGTTGGATCAACGCGTATAAATTCGATATCCTTCCCAATATATTTTTCCATTAGTTTCGCCTGATGGACGAGATCGTACTGATAGTTCTGTTCCAAAATCTTTATATCATCTGGAGCGGTAAGACTTGAACAGTGAAGCGAACTTCCATCAATCGTTGTAGGTATATCAGGAACAATTACCTGATTTATTCCCTTCGATAAATCTACTGATCGCACCTCACGAATGAGAGCAATGTTTTGGTTATAGATGGTAAGATCAACAGACTCTCGATCGCCTGCTCGCTCTTGAGCTGATAGCAGACATGGAATCAAAAGAAGGCATAGTAATCGTAATTTTTCCATACAACAATCTCCTATGAATTTAATGACCTATCAACAATGGCATTCCACCAACGCATAATGGATGGCGCTGTGTAGAGAGCAAAAATTGCTACAAGAATTCCGACAACTGCATCCGTTACATAATGGTACCTGCAATAGAATGTCGAAATATACAAAGAAAGAATGATAGGCGACAAAATCCAGAATGAAGTACGATGGTAACGATACGCCATAACCCACATAATTGTTGCTGCGGCTGCATGCGGACTCGGAATAGAACCGCCTGCAAAGTGAAAGTGTGATCTTACAAATTCGCCAAGATATGTCCATACCCATCCATCGAGCGGCACGGTGTACATTTGTTTTATGTGGTACATTGGACTTGCGACAGGAAACAAAATAAAACCGATGTCGCAAAGAACATTCGTATATCCGAGAGTAAAAAAGTAATCTTCCATCGCGCGTTCACCGCGACTGTAATAGATAATTCCACAGAGTATTGGATAGAGTGGAATATAAATGACGTACGAAAACATAAGCCATTCCGTCAATGGCTTGGAAATAAATTGCTGAAGCCACACTGTTGGCTGCACACCGAAAACATAATTTTCAAACTTAAGCACAATATCATCGAGCCAACAATTATGAATGAGCATTTGAAGCGGTGCAACTGCGCCAAAGAGATATGCAAACGCTAAACTTACTACAGCAATCCGAATAAAAAAATTCCAGAATTTGTTTTTCCCATTCTTACTATAGTAAATGCATGCAACATAGATACATCCAATGAGAATATTTTTTAAGATAAGAATTTGCCAATCAGGAACACGCCAGAAGAAGACAAGAGCAAGAATCGAATAAATTAGTAATGCTCCAAGGATCAGTGCATCTGTAATTTTAAGAGAAATGCGTCCAAGAGATAATTCTTTAATCGTCATCGTAAGTTTTACCGACCAAAACAAATAAAGAAGTCCATTGATACGCCGAGTATCCAATGAACGATGAGGACATAGAGCAACGACCTTGAACGGAATGCAACAATTCCCCACACGAGTCCGCCAAGAATCGCCGAATAAATTTCTCCTGTTGGTTTCCCAATGTGAAATAGACATGAAATAGCAGTTTGTACGAGAATCGCATACCAATCCCCAATTGCATCACGAATGCCAAATTGAATAAATCCTCGCATCAATATTTCATAGCCGATGTAGTAAAAGCCATAGCAAAATGCATGGAGCAAAAATGCCGAAGAGGAAGCTCCTGCAGCGCGATTAATTGGATACTCTGCAATGTAAGCAGGATCATTGGCAACAGGATAAGTAAGAAGCAACATTACTGGCGCCATCGCCAACACTGATGCAATGCCAAACTTCCAATCTCCTATTTGCAGTCCATATTGACGAAGCGGTTCATGAAAAACGAATCGGATAACTGCAATAGGCGCTATTCCAAACAAGATGAATGCAGTACCAAACAAATAGAGTGAAGAACAAAAGGAATCAGCTTTCAAAAAAGGAAAAGTTGGTACTAATGCATTAAGATAGAACGACGTCGTTCCAAAATACCGCCACGTAACAATAAGAATCGTTCCTACGAGAAAAATAATTGTTACTTTTCTATCCTCTCCAGAGAAAATGCCTTTCAACGAAAGCGATGTATCAAAACGATGATTCATGGTTTCTTTGCTTTTCCTTGTGCACGGATTTCACACAACCATTCGTATGTTCTTTTGATTCCTTCTTTCAATGGCGTAATTGTATATCCTAATTCACGCTCAGCTTTTGCGCTGGTGTATGCCCAATCTACTAAAAATGTTTCGACCCAACCAGTAGTAATTTGCGGATAGATGTGAAACACTTTTGCTGCAAACTTGCTCAGATTTCCAAACGCCAAAGCAAAAGCAGGATTTAAATTGATTTGAAAATGTTTCTTTCCGCTAACTTCATCCACAAGAGAATAGAATTCCTTAAGACTTACATTCTCACCGCCTAAAATATACCGTTCACCAATTCTCCCACGCTCCATTGCAAGGATATATCCTTGAACAAGATCATTCACAAAAACATAATTTCCAACATTGACGCCATGATTCAGCAATACAGGAAGTTTGCCTCTATCATATTGATCGATCATGAGTGTAACAGAATTGCCTTCTGTAAGTTTGCCGGGACCATAGACACGAGTTGGATTCACAATTACAATAGGGAATCCTTCCGAAGCTCTCTTCAACGCTTCCTTCTCAGCGATGGCTTTTGTTTCCTCGTATTCCGTGTAGTACCGTTGCGTAATACGTTGGAGAGTTTCATCGCCAATAACTCCTGGTGGAGTTGGACCGAATGTTACAATGGAAGACGTGAGAACAACGCGCTCAATGCCATTCTGATCAGCAGCATCAAGAACGTTCCGCATTCCAACAACATTATATTGATAGAAAACTGATGGATCAGGCGACCAATTCTTTGCATAAGCAGCTAAATGGAAAATATGGCTGCAACCTTCCATTCCTTTCCGAAGAGAATCACGATCGAGAATATCCCCCTGCACTAATTCAATTTCCTCAGTTGGCAACCCAGAACGATTGCTCGACGAACGACTTAGAGCACGAACAGAATATCCACGTCGTACAAGTTCATTGACAAGGTGTGTTCCGATAAATCCAGTTGCGCCGGTGACAAAAATTTTCTTTATCGCCATTGTATATTTCTTTGACGTGAAAAGATTTTTTAAAGCTATTCTGGAATATTGAATTGATTACGATTGCTGTTGAGCAGCCATTGCTTTAGCATTTTTATGGATTTCAACAGAGTGAATAATCGATTCCGCTATTTGGATTCCAATACCGAGTCCAAATCCCATCCATAATCCATCAAGGAAATTACGCTGGAAAACTTCAGCAGCGAGTGAAGCGCCCGGTGTTCCAATGAGAGAGAATAAATTTAAGAGTACAAAGAGCTCGCCAAAAATAATTCCAACCAATACAAATTTCCATTGACGGAGATTCGAAAGTTTCCGCTCAAAAAGAAATGCAAGAAGTATTACAGAAATTGTTACTCCAAACGAATAAATAAGCGCATGCTTCACCGGCATAATGAATGTAATCGACGCAAACAGAATAACTCCGACTACCATAGCCGCAGAAATTGAATTCGATAATCCTCGAACATGGTAGAATGCAAAAATCAAAGCGCTGCTCACACCATAGGCTATGTAGTATGCAAATGGAGCCGATAAGGGATCAAAAACTCCGCCTCCATAGACCATTAATCCAGCAACCAGACATCCTGCTTCGCCAAGTGCAGTTATCAATACTAATCTCCACAATTCAGAAA
>DAOOUW010000034.1:13833-16709 GCA_035390885.1 Bacteroidota bacterium
AGACATCCTGCTTCGCCAAGTGCAGTTATCAATACTAATCTCCACAATTCAGAAAGAAACTTCTTCATAAATGTTCTCCTCCAATATAGAATTACTTATTTTTGTTTGAGTTCTGTTGACGCCTCTGTTTTAATGTACGGGCTTTTCTTCTTTTTCCAAAGCATCAAAATATATTTTTATGAGCTCTTGATATTCTTTTGCATAGCGAAGTTCCTGCGCTTTGAAGATTTCATCCAGGAATCTATCCCTTGACTGTATGCGAGTCGGATCCCATTCCGGCGATTGGCGTTGAACATTCGATGTTGCTGTTTCTGAACGACGGCGTTGCTCATAATCACGCTCACGCATCGAACGAGAAGCATCAAGCAATCGCGAAAGAATGCGCTCCTGTTTTTGTATTGTCTCGGTACTTACGTCGTTGCTCTCGAGTTGACGGACAACTTCTTTCATTTCCTCTTCGATTTGAGAAAGTTCCCGTGCTAATCGTTGATGCTCTACGCTTTCTTGTGCTTCTTTCATCAGTTCTTCTAACGATTTCCGTAATCCCTCCTGTTGCTGTGCGAGTTTTTCCTTTCCTTGTTGAGCTACACTTTTTCCCATTTCCTGTGTTTCAAGGTTCAATGCCATTTGCTGAGATGCCATTTGTTGAAGTTGTTGAAATAAACTCATTCCTCCCCCTCCGCCACCCTGCTGCATCATTGATTCTATTGCTTTTTGAAATTGTGTTGCTGCAAGATTGAGCGCTTCCATTGCCTGCGCTTGTTGACGCGAAGCCGGTTGACCGCTTCGATCTTCTAAATATTGAATCGCTGTTTCCATCCTTCTGGATGCTTCTCCAAGAGCCGCACTCATCTCCGGCGTTATAACAAATGATTTCTTTGATAAATCCTGTAACGACTGAAGAAGATTATGAAGCGATTGCTGAAGCTCTGCCTGCTCCTGCGCATTTGTACGTAGTTGTGGCGATCCATACGGCGCATCTTTGGATTCTTGTTGTAATTTCTCTTGTTTCTTGGAAAGCTCAAGCAAATTATATGTAGCCCTCCGCAACTCAGACATTACATAGGCGCTCTGGTTCTCTCTCATATTTTTTTGCATAGCTTCAAGTTGTTGACGAATCGTTTGTAATGATTGCTGAATTTGAGATTGTTGCTTTTGTGCATCCTTGATATTTCCACTTTGAATATCGCGCGCCGATTGCTCCATCTGCTCACTCAGTTGATCTTCCCGAATCTTTTGAAGAAGTTCGCCCATTTTGTCTGCAGGCATTTCGGTAAAAAATTCCTCCATACGCTTTTGAAGAGATTCCATTTCTTGTTCCAGCGCCTGTACTTCCTTCTTCAACTCACTTTGCTGTTCCGATAATGAATCCCTCTGTTGATCGTCTCTTGCTTTCACCAAATCACGAGAAATGTCTTCTTGCTGCTTCTGTAATTCCGAAGTACGTTTCACTAATTCATCGAGTTTTTGTTCGATTTGAAGTCTCTTCAAGAGTTCAATCGTTCGTTCGATGCTTTGACGGAAACGCTCTTCATTCATTACAAGTTGTTCTATAAGTTGTTGCATTTGTTGTTTATCGAGCGTTTGTAGTGGCCGTTGCATTTGTTGAAGGAGACGGCGAAGTTCATCAGAATTTATTTGCTGGAAGAGTTGCTGCAGCTCGTTATACTTCTCCAACGTCTCTTGAGAAAGCACGTTCTGTTGTTCCATTTGTTCGGACATTTTTTCTATTTGCTGACGCGTTTCATCGAGTTTCTTCTGAAGCTCTTCATACCGCTTTGCAACTTCTTCTGTCTTTTTCTGCAATTGCCAATCAGGATCTTTATTCTTCTTCAATTCACGATCCAATTCATCGATCTCTTTTTTCAATGCCTCTGCTTCTGCTTGCGCCTTCGTTAAAGACTCGAATGACTGTTCATGTTCCTTCTCGACATCAGCGAACACTTCTTCTAATGATGGCAAACGAAGAAGATAGAGTTCACTCTTACCGCTCTTTGGTCCACTCACGACATCATTATCGTACACTTCAGCAAAGTATTCTACAACATCTTCCGGAACAAGATGGAGTGATGTAAGCTGCCACACGTACGGGATGTCGAGCGTTGTCGTAGAAGATGATATTGGAATGGAAATATATGAATACTTCTCCTGTGGCTGTTCAAAACGTGATGCGATAAGGCGATATCCAATTCGAAGCGCAGAAATCCCAAAATCATCTTTTGCGAGAATTCGCAACGGAGCCATTCGATTATCAGCAATATCAATATTACGACCGGGTTCGGCAATTATAACCGTTGGAAATTCATCTGACATTGTTCGGATTTGATACCAAACAGGATCGATACTGCCAAGCATATTTTCATCTTGAAGTGAAATTGAATATGCTCCATTATTCCGAACAACAAATTTTCCTTTAAAAGAATATCCATTCACCAATGCAGTAGTTTGCGAACCATCATTAAAATGAATCATCGCTTTGCTTAATAATTTACTTGCGCTTCCCTCAACATAAACTGTTGTGCCAGGGTAAGCCATAATATCGCCTACAAACTCATCCTGAGTTGAGGTTGGAAGATGCGTGTACGATGGATAATCAAGCTTCACACGAAATGATCGAAGCAATGGTCGGTCGAGGACAGTGAGTGTGTACCGTTCACTTTTAATATTGCGCCATCGAGCTTCATACGTTGTGGTTACACGAAGCGAATAGAGTTTTGTTCTAAAAATACCTGCCGAATCTGACTGAAGGATTCGCTCCTCTGGATATTCCTGATGTTCTTGTTGAATCACCAATGAAATTGAATGTGGCAAACCATTGAACATATTGCTTTGAGGTTGCAAAGAAATAGAAATGTCAACAGTATCGCCTTTTACAA
>DAOOUW010000034.1:16809-22519 GCA_035390885.1 Bacteroidota bacterium
CAATGAGCAAAAGTTGTCCAGCCAACCACAATCCCGAAAACAATGAAACTGCTGTTTGACGTTTGCGAACTTTTTCGATATATGTTCTAAGTTCTTCCATTGATAGAATTAGTGCGTCAGCGCCCACACAAGAATATTTGTACCAAACCGTAGCGCTTTCTCACGAACTTCCGGTGGATCATTATGAATTTCCGGGTCTGCCCAACCATCGCTCGGATTCGATTCATAGGTATAGAAGACGACAAGCCTTCCTTCATAAAAAATTCCAAATCCTTGCGGCGCGCCTTTATCATGCTCATGAATTTTTGGCACGCCATTTGGAAAATCAAACCAACAATGATAGAGTCCGTAGGAAAAAGGAAGCTCGACGATTTGAGATTGAGGGAACACCTTTTTCATTTCCCGTCGAAATGCTTTGTCCAATCCATAATCATCATCAACGTATAAAAATCCACCACGAACAAGATACTCACGCAATTGCTTCACTTCATATTCAGAAAAGACAATGTTTCCATGTCCTGTCATAAAAAGCATTGGGTACGAAAATAATCGATCGCTCGATGGCTCGACAAACTCATAACGCGGTAGAGCGTCGATTCCGGCATGTTCCTGCGCATACTTCAAAAGATTTACTTCCGCAGATGGATCGTTGTACCAGTCGCTTCCGCCGCTGTACTTCAATCTCCCGATGCGAAATTGACTATCAGCTTGCGGAAAAACGTTTTGACTCGACACAAGAGTCGTTAAGAAAAACATCATTATTATTTTTATGGAACGATTATAATAAGCCATAGCGTTTACGTAAAAACCATTCTGCAGAAAATATACATATCAGTAATGCCAACATCCAATACGAACTTCGCAAATCAATTTCAATTGTGTGTGTATGAACAACTGATTCACGTGGCGAAAGTGAATTCAATTTGCTAAAGAGTTTCTCCGCCTCGGAAATATGTACAAAGTCGCCCCCGGAACGTACAGCGAGTTGCTGTAAGAGCTGTTGATTCATCGTTGTTTCGAGAAATTCTTCCTGCGCTTCTCCAACAGTAAACATTCCCTGTTTCGAACCAATTGGAATTTTCTGAGCAGATGCACGCGCAACAAAATGATAACTTCCCGCTGGAAGGCGTTCCAACGAACCTTCGTAGTAACCATTTCCAAGCGATGCAAGCACACACTCGTACGTTTCATTCTCCTTCGTTACCGAGACAGAAATTTCTGCATTATCAATTCCTTGATAATTCTCATCGTAGAGTTGAGCGCTAAAGACTATGTCATCGTTAGAAGAAAAAATCCGTTTTGCAGGCTCAATCCGAATTCGTTCATTATCTTCTTTTGTTACGAGCCATTGAATTGTGTTGTGAATAAAATTGTCGTACACACTTCCAGCTGGCTTATCGCTCTCCGCCATCATTTTCCATCGCCACAATCCATATCCAAGCACCATACATGATTTTGCGTTTCCCACGGTCCGAGTGAGGATGAGCGGTTGGAATGTCGTTGTCTTCCGAACTGAATTTACGATCGTACGGGTACCTTCCTTTAAGCTAATATTCATTGGCTGCGTATAGATTGGCGGAAGCTCGCCCCACGCTGAGAGTACATCAATATCTCTCCCTAACTTTACTATTGGATTCAATCGTTGATCTTGCTGAACTGAGGGAAGCGCTTCGATTTCGGCTGCACTGATACTTTGAATTTCTGCAGGAAGCTGTTGAGCGAATGATGAAAGGCGTTCATAGGAAATTGTACGACTGAGTAAGACGAAAAGCGGCTTTGAATTTTGTTTAATCTGCCCCCGAATCTTTTCTATTTGATCGAGAGACGATGCGCTTGTAGGATACCCGATAAGTACAATACAATCAGCTTTCTCAATTTCTTGCTGTGTAGACTCTCGTGAAAAGTTTCCATCTGGACGTTGAAGAAGAAAAGAAACCGTCATTGATGAGTCACGTTCAACTGCGCGCCGCAAGAATGCAACATCAGCCGATGGCGCTCCTGCAACGATAAGTATTTGAAATTTCGATTTTAACGCTTTCGAGAAGAACGATGATTGATTATTCCTGTATGTTATCTCTCCTTCGACCGGTGAGACGACGACATCATACTTCTGCATTCCTTCTTTCATCGGGACATAGGAAAATTGTACTTCATACTCTCCATTCTCATTTTCGAGAGCTACCTTCTGCATTGCAATAATACCGGAATCGCTTCTTAGCGAAACATCAACTTGATTCCCTTTACATCCGAAATTCTGAATTACAACTGTAACAGGTATTCGATTTCCAACGTAGCAAATATCATTCGTTACAATCCGTTTGATTTGAATATCCTTCTGCACAGTTGTATCTCCAACGCCAACGGTAAAAACCGGGACACCTAATTGCAGCACGTCGTAGAGCGGTGAAATGCCGTCGGTAAAATTCCCATCAGAGATGAGAACAACGCCAAAGTATGGAATATCGCTCCTATGCTTCGTAACATATTGAATTGCATTAGCAATTTTTGTTGCATCGCCATCAAATCGAATCGAGTCAACTTGTGCAAGCTCTGACTTATTGACCTTTGCATCGAAAATAAATGGTTGGATTGTGGCTTTCGACGCAAGATCGTTCCATTGCGCCGATTTTAGAAACGCTCGCACAGCATCCTCCCTTTTTCCTTTTGCATCTGCAAGAGTCATACTCTTTGAATTATCAACAAGTACTACAATTGCGGGCTTTTCCTGTTTGTGCACAATAAAAGTGAGCAGCGGTTTACTGATGAGATATCCGAGAAGAAAAAGTGCAATGCCACGTAATGCTGTGAGAATAATCCGCTGTTTTAAACTAATCGGCGGAATTGTTCGACGATAGTACCACCAAGCCACAACACCTGCTATGGCAAGAACTACTATAACGAACCACCACGATGTTGATGTTGTAAAATCGAAACCAAACATACAATGCTCTTATTTAAGATAGAGCATTTTTCTTGTAACGACACTGGATTTTGTTTTTAGGCGGTAGAAATAAATCCCCGAAGCAACGCGTTGTCCATGGTCATCTGTACCATCCCATTGTTTGGAATTCCGAGCAGCAGGAATAGCGCCTGAGTAAAGTGTTTTTACACGCTGACCAAGGATATTGAATATTACCAACTCCCCTTCGCATTCTTGCGGCATATCAAAGAGAATTGTTGTATTGCTATTAAATGGATTAGGATAGTTTTGATAAAGCATAAACTGTTGAGGAATAAGCTCGTCGATTTCCAAAGGCTGCTGTTCGCTTTTCCCTGCAGTGTCTATTACAAAAAAGTATCCATCTGGAAAACCACCTTGAGATGAACTTGGCACAAAACAAGTATAGAGGGAATCTACCACTCTGGTTAAACGCGATTGCCTATAAGGCGACGAGGCGTCGAAGCGATAGAAATAGAACAGTGAATCTTCGACTAACTTATTTTTCGAAAGGATGACAACATTAACAATATATCCAGAATCGATTTTTGTACACGTTGGCGAATCCGATACAATTGGTCCAAGCAACAAAGCCGCTTCATAGGCATCGACTGAACCATATCCATAGTAATTATTTGGCGAGATACCTGCTCCTGCCATTGTATCCGTAATTGCATGAGCTGTTGCAAGAATTGCATCTCGAATTTCCATTGCTGTAGCGGATGGATGAGCGGAAAGGATTAACGCCGCTGCTCCGGCAACAAGCGGCGCTGCAAATGACGTTCCACTCCATGATGAAAAATATCCTGCGGTACTTCCCCCATCAACAGCACAAATAAGCGAACCTTGCGCAACAACATCCGGTTTAATTCTTCCATCAGCGGTGGGACCGGTGCTACTAAAAGCGGCTAACTTTCCATAAGAATATGTTGCTCCAACTGCAAGAATACTATCTGCATCTGCTGGAGTTGTTATAGAACCTGTGCCTTGCTTTTGCCCCCAATAAATGCCTGTAATGTTTCCATCCGAATCGCGCTGAATAATTGTATCCTTCTTCGGCCATCTTTCATTGCCCGCTGAGACAACAACAAGTAATCCTTTCCGAACTGCAACTTGCACGGCTTGTGTTGTTGGAGCAGTTTTGCCATCCTTCATTGAATATGTAATATCTCCTTCATCATACTTTCCATTTCCATTATCATACTGTCGGGAAGGATCGAAATCATCATATCCCAGCGACGTTGATACAAGATCAACACCCTGACGCTCCAGCCATTCGAGTCCTTCTATAAAATTATCCTCATCCTCTTGGACTTCGATACTATCAATTTCTGTTTTTGCAAGATAGAACGAAGCTCCATAGGCTACTCCGATAAGTTTCCCCTCAGCATATCCACCGAGCACTGAAAGCGTTGCAGCGCCATGCATTCCCTGTTTTCCATACTCGCCATACGCAAGCGATGTTGAGGAATCATCCTGGACAAAATCATATTCTCCAAGAACCTTTATTGATTTTAATGCAGCATGGGTACGATGGTTATTGAATCCATCATCCAGCATTCCAATAATTGCATTTTTTCCTGTAACTCCCGCTTGATGCAACGGAATAGCATTCACTGAGGCAACTTGACTTCTCGAATCTCCATAGTGAGAATCCTCCGGTAAATACGCATCGCTGCGTTTCAGCGATTCAACCATTTGCATATCAGGCGGCTCTCGTCTACTCTTCGCAACTGCGCGAACCTTTGAAACAATCGGAAGAGATTGAATCGAAGCCATTTGTTCATTCGTCGCAGTAACAGAAACAGCATTGAGCCAGCGAGAGACTGCATTGACTTTTGCGCCTGTTTGTTCGATCATTCGAATTGCATCCTGCGAAACAGGAATATCATATTCATCAATCAACTTATCAGATGGAAGCGTTTTTGCTCTACGCTCGAGCGCACGTTTAGAGATTTCTAATTCTTGAGCGGTAGTTTGCGAAACAGATTTTCCACCTTGTAAAAAAATCCATTTCTTTTGTGCATCAAGTAGAGAAGTATTGCTTATGAGAAGCAGTAGAAGCGCCAATGGAATATAATTTGAAGAAAGAAAAGACTTCATTATTCACTCTGATTCCGACTCTGAAACTAGTTGCCGAACAATATCAAGCGAAGAAACACCTTCTGCTTCTGCGCTAAAATTTGTTACAAGGCGATGTCTCAACACAGGACCAGCCATCGCATTTACGTCATCGATCTCTGGTGTAAACCGTCGGTGGACAATTGCCCGCGCTTTTGCACCAAGAATAAGATATTGAGATGCACGAGGACCCGCTCCCCAGCGAATCCACTTCTTGACAAATTGCGGAGCCATTTCTGAATGAGGGCGTGTTCGATTTACAAGACGGACTGCATATTGAACAACATTGTCTGCTACCGGTACACGTCTTACCAGTTCCTGAAAAGCTATGAGATCGCTTGCTGTTACAACTTTTGATATTGATGTTTCGTATGAACTTGTTGTCTGTTGAACAATGCGAAGTTCCTCATCCATCGAGGGATAATCCAGCCATAAATTTAGCATAAACCGATCAAGCTGCGCTTCGGGCAAAGGATACGTTCCCTCTTGCTCGATTGGATTTTGCGTAGCAAGAACAAAGAACGGTTCATCGAGCTGGTACATTTCACCTGCAGCAGTAACATGGTGTTCCTGCATCGCTTCAAGCAATGCCGATTGAGTTTTTGGAGGCGTTCGATTGATTTCATCAGCAAGCACAATGTTGGCAAAAAT
>DAOOUW010000035.1:0-3894 GCA_035390885.1 Bacteroidota bacterium
GCTCAGGATCGGTTATATTTTCATGCCATTGGGAAAGCCAGCCAATCATTCTACCGACGGCAAAGAGTACGGTAAAGAAATTCGTGGGGAATCCCAATGCTTGATAGATAAGTCCCGAGTAAAAATCAACATTTGGATATAGACGACGCTTTACGAAGTAATCATCCTCGAGCGCAATTTTTTCCAGAGCGAGAGCTAAATCTAATTTTGGATTTTTGCCTGTTACATCGAAAACTTCGTATGCCAATTGTTTTATAACGCGTGCGCGTGGATCGTAATTTTTGTATACACGATGTCCAAAGCCCATCAAACGTCCTTTTCCATCTTTGACGTCTTTAATAAAATTTGAGACATTGTCCATCGTTCCAATTTCGTCGAGCATTTTCAATACTTCTTCATTTGCACCGCCATGGAGCGGTCCCCATAAGGCTGCTGCTGCGCCAGCCGCCGCTGCATAGGGATTTGCATGGGAACTTCCGATACTTCTCATAACGTTAGTACTGCAATTTTGTTCATGATCGGCGTGAAGAATAAAAAGGATGCACATTGCATGCTCGAGTACTGGATGAATATCAGGTTTCTCGTTTCCAGAATTAAACATCATATTCAAAAAATTTGCTGAGTAGGAAAGAGAAGAATTTGGCTCAACAAAAGGCAATCCTTTCGAGTGGCGGTAAATCATTGCTGCAATTGTTGGCGTTTGTCCCATCAACCGATAGATCTGTTGTAAGCGAATTGCTGGGTCGGATATATTTTGCGCTTCGGGATAAATTGTTGATAGAGCGCCAAGCGCGCTTACCAGCATTCCCATTGGATGTGCAGAGCGGTCAAACGATGAGATTACTTTTTTCACAGATTCTGCAACGGCGCTATTGCTCATAATATTGTTCTGCCATTCAGTTAATTGCTGCTTCGATGGAAGTTCACCGAAAAAAATAAGGTAGGCGACTTCAAGAAACGAAGTAGATTTTTCAGCAATTTGTTCGATGGGATAACCGCGATATCGTAAAATGCCTTTATCTCCGTCAATAAATGTGATTTTACTTTTAGCAGATGCGGTATTCATAAAAGCAGGATCATAAGTCATCATACCAAAGTCATTTTCATCAACTTTAATTTGGCGTAAATCCATTGCCCGGATTGCGCCATTTTCAACAGGAATTTCGTATTGTTTTCCGTTGCGATTATCAGTTATTGTTAAAGTGTTTCCCATGCCTTTCTCCAAAATTTTGTAAGTTACTTTTAAGCTATTGAATAAATAATAATTTATTCCATAAATCTCCATAGGAAATAAATTGAAAAGAAAATTTAAAAATTCAGAAACTTTTCAATCAAAAAATCGTTATAATATATGAAAGCACCTGCCGCCCTCCTGCCTCAAAAATCGGCAGGTGCCCTCTTAGCCTCCCTGGCCCCGGCGTACGCAAGTACGTCGGGGTTTTTTATTCCTGATGTGTCATAGAAACATTGGTATCCTGATTTATCCCAGATTATGCAATAACGATAGTAATAGAATTATAAGATGATGTAAAATAATACAATAGGCGAAAGATAAGGAAACTAAAATTGTGGCTTCGATACGAGCTAGCGCTCACCTCAGCCACCGTCAGGGAATCGGTTGTCGAGTAGCTCGAAGAGCGTATCGAGGCAACAGTCTTTGCAAGTTTCTAATGCATAATCTGGGTTTATCTGAATGGAAATAGGCGGCAGGTGTATCTTTGCAGTTTGCTCTAAATCTTGACTTTCAACGAAAACTCTCATACTTTTATAACAAGCGGTTGAGCAATCCCGCTTAGACAATGTTTAAGCGGGATTTTTTTTATGAGAATGGACAGGTAGCTCAGTCGGTAGAGCAATGGACTGAAAATCCATGTGTCGGCGGTTCGATTCCGTCCCTGTCCACAATAAGGTGCTAACGAGACAAAATCGGCGTTAGCATTTTTTTTGTACGATAATAGTGGAAAAGTATCTAAAATAATCATGAAATTCTCTCGGTCGAAACGAATTGGAATTATTCTGCTGGGTGCAGTAATTTTGCTATTGGTAATCTTTATTTTTATGAAGCGATCTGTTGATACATTATATTTTAACGCTCGTATTTATACGCTCGACGATAAAAACTCTGTTGCAAACGCAATGGTGGTGAAAGGTGACCGAATTATTGACGTAGGAAAAGAACAGCGATTGCGAGCGTTTTACCGCGCCACTCAAGAAGTCGATCTAAAAGGGAAGACAGTACTTCCAGCTTTTATTGACGCTCATTGTCATTTATTAGAGTTTGGACTTTCTAAGCTGACGGTCGATCTTTTTGGCTCAAAAAGTGAAACCGAAGCTGCTGAGCGAGTTGCAAACTATCTGCATTCGGCGCCATTATCGCAAGGGTGGATTCGAGGAAAAGGATGGGATCAAAATTTATGGGATATAAAAAAATTCCCCACCTCTCATTCACTGGATTTGATCTCGAAGGAGCATCCAATCTACTTGGCTCGCATCGATGGGCATGCTTGCTGGGTTAATTCAAAAGCAATGGAAATTGCTCACGTTACTAAAAGAACGCCCGATCCTGAAGGCGGCAGAATAATGAGGGATGCCAATGGAAATCCAACCGGCGTCTTCATTGATGAAGCAATGAAGCTCATTGCAGATTTTGTCCCGCCGCCATCAGAAGAGGAAATGATTGTAGCAGTCCAAAAAGCAAGCGAGGAATATCTTTCGTATGGAGTTGCGAGCGTGCAGGATATGGCAATTGATGAAAATCAATTTAGTCTCTATAAAAAATTGATCGATGAGAAAGAACTGCCACTTAGAATTTACGCTTCGATTGATGTTGAAAGTCCATTGTGGAATCAATTCCGGAAATCTGGTCTGCTCATTGGTTACGGTGAAAACGCTCTCACAGTGCGCGCAGTGAAAATATTTTTAGATGGCGCATTAGGCTCGCGTGGAGCTGCACTTTTAGAGCCATATTCCGATGAATCTGATAATCGAGGCATTACCACGCTCTCTGCCGATAGTCTCGAATTGCTTGTGAAGGAAGCAGTGGAATCTGGCTTTCAAGTTTGTATCCATGCAATTGGAGATAGAGCAAATCGAATAGCGCTCGATGCTTACGAGTCAGTTCAAACTCAAAAAGGCTCTGACTTGAGATTACGAATCGAGCATGCGCAGGTGCTTCAAGAATCCGACATTCCTCGTTTTGCCAAGCTCAAAGTTATTCCCAGCATGCAGCCTGTGCAATGTATTTCAGATATGTGGTGGATTGAATCTCGATTAGGTTATCCACGAGTGAAACTTGCTTATCCATGGCGATCGTTATTGAATACTGGAACTATTATTGCCGGTGGCAGTGATGCGCCGGTTGAATCGCCAAATCCAATTCTGGGAATTTATGCTGCCTGCACGCGAAAGAGTGTCTCAGGAATTCCCCACAATGCAAAGGATGCTGCGACGCAATTTTACCTGACGCCTGAGGGAATCCATGATTCATCGGATTTTGAGGATGGTTGGTATGGCGCTCAAAAAATGACGCGAGAAGAAGCGGTGCGTTGTTTTACTTCGTGGGCGGCGTATGCAGCTTTTGAGGAGAATTTGAAAGGATCATTGAAATCTAACATGCTGGCAGATTTTGTTGTGCTTTCCGATGATATTTTTACTGTGCCTGTGGAACAAATACCGGACATCTTTGTTGAAGAAACAGTTATTGGTGGAAAGAATGTCTATCATTCTGAACGTAAATGATTGACAAAGTGCTTTGGTTGTTTTTCCATTTAAAACTTTGTAGAATAGATTACAAGGATTGAAAGATATAACCCATGCCATATAAAGTTTTAGTTGCTGATGATGATGAAGGACAGAGAAAATCTCATGGCTTTGCATTAGAGGTTGCCACAGCCA
>DAOOUW010000035.1:3994-7469 GCA_035390885.1 Bacteroidota bacterium
GATGATGAAGGACAGAGAAAATCTCATGGCTTTGCATTAGAGGTTGCCACAGCCATTGTAGAAGATGAAATCATCGTTGTTGAGACAGAAACGAGTGTAGAGACCTGGGAAAAAATCAAAAGCGAACCATTCGATCTCATTATTCTCGATAATGATTTTAAGGATGCACATTTAAAAGGACATTTACCAGGAATTGCGCTTCTGCAACTTGCAAAAAAGGAAGGTCCCAATAAAACTACCCCTACATTTTTTTGCAGCGCCGATACTTACGAAACTCTCAAAGCAATGGTACAACGGTATGGTGGAATTTATCTATCCAAGGTTGGATATGATATTGAAAAAGTCGCTCAACTGTTTGCTGATCAATTGACGAAGAAAAAGTAAATCAAGGGAAGCTATCTTATTCTTTCCTCTACGGTTTTGTAACATTAAGAAATTACCATGGAATTTGCCAACTCAAAGGAACGTCATAATTTTAAGTGTCAATTAGTAGAGGGCGGGCTTTATATTGGCACTCGCTCTTTATTATCTCCCGAGACAATGTTTCCAGCGCTTATTCAAAGATTAGGCGGTAACGAAATTGCAATCGGAGCAATTCCTATCATTGTGTATCTTGCTCTATTATTACCGCAGATTATAGGCGCAAATCGTTACTCTCATCTTCCTTACAGAAAAACTATTGTTATTCGAGGTGGATTTGTACAGCGTATACATGTTTTTCTTCTCGCACTTTGTGTAGGATTTTTTGGCGGATCCTATCCTGCTATAGCTCTGGCTGGTGTTTTGATCCTTTATTCATTGAGCCAAATGTGGTCGGGTTTGATAACGCCAATGTGGGGAGAATTCGTTGCAAAGACAGTTAGCCCTTCGCATCGAGGGAAGTTGCTCGGATTTAGAACTTCGCTCGGCTCAACGTTAGGATTCTTGAATGGATTTATTATGGTCGCTTTACTTGGGAATGTACGATTTCCATTGAGTTACGCGTGTATTTTTTTATTGGCAGGAATACTTCAAATGGGCTCGCTGGTTGCGCAAAATAAAGTTATCGAAGATGTGCCATCGAGAAGCGCCAAGCCAATATCGTTTGTTCGATTGTATGTTACTGTCAGGAAAATTCTTCGCACAAATAAATCATTCAAAAGATTTCTTCTCTCTTCTTCCTTGATTACTATTAGCTTTATGTCAGTGGTTTTTTTTACAGTGTCTGCACTGAAGAAATTTTCTTTGAATGAATCATACGTTGGAATTTTTACAATTATTTCGATTGTATCGCAAGTGATAAGTTCTGCCACGTTAGGTTTGCTCGCAGACAAAAAGGGGAGCAAAGTTGGGTTGATGATCTGTGCAGCTTCTCTGATAAGTGCGTCGTTCCTTGCGCTTATTGCTCAGTCGGTTGTGTATTATTATTTTGTGTTTTTCTTTGTTGGGATTGAGCTTGGTGCTGAAAGTTTTTTACGATACAATATTGCTGTTGAGTATGCGCCTTCCGATGAAAGGGCGCTCTATGTTGGACTTATGAATGCATGGTTTGCGCCATTTTATATTTTCAGTCTTGTCGGTGGATGGATTATTACTTCTTTCGGTTATAGCGCAGTTTTTGCACTTTCGATTCTCTTTGGCGGAGTTGGATTGTATTGCCTTTATAGAGTCCCAGAGATACGGAAAAATTAAATTTTCTCTTGTGCTTAATTGTTCAGCAGATTAAATTTAGTATGGAATTTTAGAGATAAGGTATTAAGCTTACATATACGCAGTTCATTAATTCACAATGTTAAACCAACTAAAAGAGGAGAAGTACAATGAAACGTGTACTTATAGTTTTTACAGCGGTTGCAATTCTTGCTACCATGGCAAGCGCTCAGGATATATGGAGCAAAGGGAAAATGTCAGTAGGAGTCGGTGTAGAAGGTTCACTCCCAACAGGTGACTGGGGTGATTTTGTCAATATTGGTTTTGGCGGCCTTGGCATTTTCCAATACAGCGTTATTAACGATCTGCTTATTACAGGTCAAGTCGGATATACGATATGGACTGAAAAAAGTCAAAAAGATTTATATGGGATAGATGTAAAAACAAGCGGTGAAGCTTGGATTGTCCTTGCTGGTGCGAAGTATAACATAAAATCGTTAACGCCTGGTTTTTATGTAATGGGTCAACTAGGAATTTATGGAACGACAGGAACTGTTAAAGTTCCAGCATATTCTTCCGTTCCTGCTTCGGAAACTTCTGAAAGTGAAACTAAATTTGTTGTTTGTCCAGGTATAGGGTATCAAATTGGTCCTATTGATGCGTCGGTGAAGTATGTTATTAACGGTGATGTGAGTAACGTTGCATTAAACGTTGCTTATATCTTCCCGTTGTAGTTTTTAACAAAAGAATACTTTTATACAAGGGAGAATATGTTTTCATATTCTCCCTTTTTTATTCTCTCGTTTGGAAGCACACCAAATTTTTTCTAAATTACAATTGTGAAAAACATAGCACATATCGAAGGCAAACCCCGCTGTCATTGCGGAATTTTTGGGATTTACGGTCATCCCGAAGCTGCAGTTTTAACCTACTACGGACTCCATGCATTACAACATCGTGGACAGGAAGCTGCGGGAATTGTTACAAGTCAATGGATAGAAGATAAACGGAAGTGCAAATTTAACGTTCACAAAGGCGAGGGATTGGTTTCGGATGTTTTTAAGGATGAAGAAATTCTTCGCTTACTGTTGAAAGGGTCGGCAGCAATAGGTCATAATAGATATTCCACTACCGGTGCATCTGAAAATAAAATCAATATTCAACCGTTTGTTGTAAGTTATAAAAATGGAAATCTAGCTTTAGCTCATAATGGAAATCTGACGAATTACAGAGAACTGCGCCATTTGCTTCAGGAAGAAGGCACAATTTTTCAAACTACTTCTGATACTGAAATTCTTCTTCATCTTGCAGCGCGAAGCAAAAAGCCGACTCAAGTTGAGCAAATTTTAGAGGCGTTTCAAACTGTTCGCGGTGCTTATTGTTGCGTAATGCTGACGGATTCAAGTCTGATTGCGGCGCGAGATCCATTTGGAATTCGTCCGCTAGCGCTTGGGAAAATTGATGGAGCGCTGGTTGTAGCTTCGGAAACATGTGCCTTTGATATTATCGGAGCAGAGTACATTCGTGATGTTGAACCGGGAGAACTTATCGTTATTGACCAGGAAAGTCTTCGAGCCGGCGCTCCCCATTCGTACCAAATTTTTAATGAGCCACAGCAGCCATTCCATTGTATTTTTGAGTACATCTATTTTTCGCGTCCAGATAGTAAAATATTTGGTGAAAATGTCGATAAGGTTCGGAGAAAATTAGGCAAATTATTAGCGCGAGAAGCTCCAGTCATTCCATACTCTGACGATGATCGAGTCATCGTGATCAATGTACCCGATTCCAGTAACACTGCTACTTTAGGTTATGTTTCTGAAAGCAGAAAAATGGGATACAATGT
>DAOOUW010000035.1:7569-22354 GCA_035390885.1 Bacteroidota bacterium
GCACTTCGTATTGTCCTTGTTATTCCAATTACGATTTGCCTTGTTTCTGAATTTCCTTACCATCGGTACTATGCCGCTGGTTTAGTACTTCTTGCAATAGCCACAGATTTTTTTGATGGATACCTTGCTCGTCGATTCCATCAGGTGAGCGAATTAGGAAAAATACTTGACCCGCTTGCTGACAAAATAGCGATTGGATTTATTGCAATTGTGCTGGTCGTGCTTGGCGATGTTCCATTGTGGTATGTGATTTTAGTAATTGTACGAGATGTTCTCATTTTACTGGGTGCCTATTCAATTAAGCGCAGGAAAGGAATTGTACCGCAATCTAATTTACCGGGAAAGATTGCGTTCACGCTCATTGCAGCAGTATTTTTCTTCTGTACATTAAAAATACAAAAGCTATCGTGGCTGACAAATGGGCTTCTCTGGTTGAGCGTTATCATGATGGTAGTTTCTCTTCTTTTTTATGCGCAAAGATTATTTGTGGGAAGAAATTTTCATAATCAATAGAAATTAATGTTATGGGATTTTTTGAAAAAGTATCGAAATTTTCGTCTGGATTGAACAAAACACGTTCAGCGATTGTTCAGCGTATTCAAACAATTGTTAGCAAAAAGACGAAGATCGATGATGAGGTACTCGAACAAGTTGAACAAGCGTTGCTCGAAGCAGATGTTGGCGCTGAAACAACGAGTATAATTCTGGAGAACATTCGTCAACGTGTAAAGATGGAGGGGTATGACGATACTGATTCTTTACTTTCATTAATCAAGGACGAAGTCTCAATGATATTACAGCTTGATGCGCCTGTTCCAGCGTCGCTGAGTGAAATTCCAGTAGAGCAAAAGCCGTATGTCATCATGGTTGTTGGAGTCAATGGTTCTGGAAAAACAACGACGATTGGAAAATTAGCATATCAATATCGTCAAGATGGATATCGCGTTATTATTGGAGCAGCAGATACATTCCGTGCCGCGGCAAATGAGCAATTAGAAATTTGGGCAAAGCGCGCTGGAGTAGAAGTGATTAAACAAAAACAAGGGAGCGATCCAGCGGCGGTAGCTCACGATGCTCTAAGTTCTGCGATCTCTAAAAAAGCAGATGTTGTTATTATTGATACTGCAGGCAGACTTCACACGAATGCTTCTTTAATAGAAGAATTAAAAAAGATAAAACGCGTTCTTGGAAAAAAGCTCGAAGGAGCTCCTCACGAAGTCCTTCTTGTGCTCGATGCTACTACTGGTCAAAATGGTCTTCAACAACTCAAGGTATTCAATGACGCAGTACAGGTTACAGGAATTGTGTTGACGAAACTTGATGGAACGGCAAAGGGAGGAATTGTTCTGGCAATAGCGCATCAACGAGCTGTTCCAGTGAAGTTTATTGGAATTGGCGAAGGAATTGACGATCTTCAGCTATTCGATCGTGAAGCATTTGTGGAAGCATTGTTCGAGGGAACGAAATACTCAGCGTAGCGGTTTAGATATAATTAGAAACAGAGAACGATGACAAGAAAAATTAACATCCTATCTCCCGATTTAGCGAATAAAATTGCCGCTGGCGAAGTAGTGCAAAGGCCTGCATCGGTAGTGAAGGAATTAGTTGAAAATTCGATTGATGCTGGCGCAACCAAAATATCTGTCATCGTCAAAGATGCAGGGAAAGCGCTCATTCAGGTGATTGATAATGGGGAAGGAATGTCGGAAGAAGATGCGGCAATGGCATTTAGACGGCATGCTACATCGAAAATTCATTCCGTTGCTGATCTTGAACAAATTTGTTCGTTAGGATTTCGCGGTGAAGCTCTTGCCTCTATTGCTGCAGTCTCGCAAGTCGAAATGAAAACACGTCAGGCGAGCGATGATGTTGGTACGCTTCTTCGTATCGAGGGAGATGAAATTAAGGAGCGGAGTAAAACAGCGTGTGAACAGGGAACATCAATCGTAGTGAAAAATATTTTTTTTAATACTCCAGCGCGTCGGAATTTTCTCAAGACTCGACAAACAGAGTTAAAGAATATCACTGATGTCGTTGTACGGTATGCAATTGCCTATCCTGCAATTGAATGGAAATATGTAAGCGATGATGAGGTCTTGCTCGATTTGAAGAAGAAACAATTAGAGGATCGTATCCTTGATCTCTTTGGAAAGAAGCAATTCGAATCGTTGATCGAGATGAAAGAAGAACTCGAGATCCTTTCGATCTCGGGTTTCCTTGGTAAACCGGATTTTGCGCGGAAGGGTCGCGCAGAGCAGTATGTTTTTCTCAATGGGCGATTTATCTTCAGCAAACTCGTTAACCACGCTGCTTTTCAGGCGTATGAGCATCTGCTTCAAACCGGGTCGTATCCTTTCTTCATTTTATTTTTAACAATCGATCCAAAGAAAATAGATGTTAACGTCCATCCATCGAAGCAAGAAGTAAAATTCGAAAATGAGTCCAATGTGTATCAAGTTGTACTTTCGGCAGTACGACGAGCTCTGGCAACGCACGATATTATTCCATCGGTAACGTTGCAGGAAGGTACTGCTACACAATCTTTCGATGATACGCTGCGATTATCGCCGCAGGCATGGAATGCAAATCAATTTCAATCGGCGACAGCGCCGATTTTTACTATTCCAAAAGAGGATAGAAATTCAGTGCAGCGAGGCGCCGGCGGGACAATCATTGGCATTGAAGAAGATCAATCCCAGAATACATTATTTCCACGAAAGCACGGTGAATACTCTGCACAATCTCTCACTGCTTCGATCAATCAACGACTTCTTGCCCATACCGAAACTGAAGAGCAGGAGGGAAGGGCGATCTGGCAAATCCATAACAAATATATTATCTCGCAAATCAAAAGCGGAATTATGATTGTTGACCAGCACGTTGCTCACGAACGCATTCTCTACGAGCGGGTGCTCAATAATTTCCAAAATAGTCTTCCTGCCACGCAGCAGCTTCTTTTTCCGGAGACCATTGAACTTCATCCTTCCGATTATTCCTTGGTAAAAGAATTACAGCAGTACCTCGAGCAAGTTGGATTTGCTTTGAAGTTGTTTGGAAAGAATACGGTTGTGCTCGAAGGAATTCCCGCCGATGTTCGTATTGGGAACGAACGAAAAATTTTACAGGATGTTTTGGATGAATATAAAGTGAACGAACATGGTGGGTTACTCGACATTCGGGACAATCTGGCAAAATCATTTGCATGTAAAGCTGCAATTAAAGCGGGAGATAAATTAACGACGTCAGAAATGATAATTCTGATCGATCAGCTCTTTGCAACGAAGATGCCTTTCGTGTGTCCTCACGGTCGTCCTATCATCATAAAAATTCCTTTAGAAGAATTAGACAAAAGATTCGGTAGGACATAAAGAGAAATCGATGAAGGGAAGTGCACAATGGTGAAAGAGGAGAAAAGGAAGTGAAAAAAATAAAAGCGCTACTTCGGCTAATGCGTCCTGAACAATGGGCGAAGAATGTATTTCTTTTTGCGCCATTGATCTTTTCGAAGCATCTTCTAAATTTTTCGTATCTCTCAAAAGAAATTCAGGCGTTCATCGCTTTTTCACTTGTTTCGAGTTTTGTGTACTGCATCAATGATGTTGCGGATAGGAACGCCGATAAACTTCACCCTGTAAAGAAAAATAGACCTGTTGCCTCTGGCGCTGTTGGCGTTGGAGAAGCATTAGTTCTTGCTGGCGTTCTTCTACTTCTTGCTGCTTTTATAGCAACTCCGCTTGGCGAAGGATTTGTGTCGTGTGTTCTTATTTACCTTTTTCTTAATATCTGGTATTCATTCTCCCTCAAACGCGTTGTCCTGGTTGATGTGTTTGTTGTGGCTTCTGGATATATGCTGCGAATATTGGCGGGAGCGTATGCGATTGATGTCGAGATTTCGCAATGGTTGATACTCTGTACTTTATTTATTTCCCTCTTCCTTGCTATTTCGAAACGACGAGGCGAGTTACTCTTAAACAGCGAGCAAACATATCAATCCGGAAGAAGCGTTTTGAAATTGTATGATGTTGAATTTTTGGATCAGCTCCTTACCATTGTGGCGGCAGGCACCGTTATTTCCTATGCATTATATACAGTGGCGGAACGCACCATTAAAGTATTTGGAACCGAAAATCTAATCTTTACAACTGTTTTTGTGCTCTTTGGGATTTTTCGATATATTTTTCTCTTGCATACGAGAAAAACAGAAGATAATCCAACAAGATTGATTCTTAGCGATATTCCACTTCTGGTAAATATTGCTGCATGGTTTATCGTCTGTATTGTAATTATTTATTTTAACGATATACTTCTCTGGATAAAGCAATGAAATTTCCTGAACCAAAATCGCCAACGCCAATCAATGATTTTCCACCAATCGAACCGAAGGTGGTGGTTGTTCGAACTCATCCAAACACTGTGCTCGATGACATTCAACGAGTGATGGAGCTTGCTGGATATCAGCATGCGTTGGCATCGGGAACGCCGACGATTCTTAAGGATAATATTTC
The DNA here is from genome assembly GCA_035390885.1 of Bacteroidota bacterium. Classification (GTDB taxonomy): domain Bacteria; phylum Bacteroidota; class Ignavibacteria; order UBA10030; family UBA10030; genus JAOAFT01. Next base: position 12,075 of record DAOOUW010000035.1, read on the forward strand.
CTGGCATTTTCCATTTCCAGGTGCAAATACAACTCCATGGCAATTAGAGGGCACAATTCTTGCGCTTCGGAAAGCGAATTTTAATGATATTGTTTGTGTGCAAAATAAAACTGTTGTAACAGATGCTTTTAAGGGAGAAGACCTTAATAAGTATGTGCCGATTTTTAGGAAGTACGGAATTCCAGTGCTGTTCAATTTTAAATCGGAAGATATGAAATGGATTCCGTATACTCCGAAGCACTCGATGTTGGCGCTCGATCAGATTTTTGACCATGGAATTCATTTGCCGGATTATTTTATTGGGAAGAATGTCGTTCATTTGCCGACAGTGAAGTGTCATATCTATACAACTACGACTGGAGCAATGAAGAACGCTTTCGGCGGACTTTTGAATACCTACAGGCACTATACTCACACATGGATCCATGAAACGCTCGTTGATTTGTTGACGATTCAAAGAGAAATCCATCCGGGCATTTTTGCAGTGATGGATGGTACGACTGCGGGAAATGGTCCCGGTCCTCGTACGATGATTCCCGTTGAAAAGAATATCATGCTTGCAAGCGCAGATCAGGTTGCGATCGATGCCGTTGCAGCACGATTGATGGGATTCGATCCAATGTCGATTCCGTATATCAGATTGGCTCACGAACGAAACTTAGGATGCGGCGATCCACGTGATATAAAACTTGTCGGTGATGATATTTCCAATGAGCGATGGAATTTTACCGTTGGCGATAATGTTGCGAGTATGGCTGGAGATGTTTTATGGTTTGGTCCACTGAAACGTTTGCAGAGTTTCTTTTTCCGTACGTCTCTTGTTAATATTTTTATTTTTGCTTCTGAGTTCTATCACGATTACTATCATTGGCCCGTGAAGGACAGGAAAGTATTCGAACGATGGAAGAAGGAATCGCAATGGGGACAACTCTTCGAACAATATCCTTCGTTAAAAAAATAGAGTGCGGAAATTTCGAATTCATTAGTTGGATAAACTTTTGGTTCTTTTCTTTCAAGAGAAATGGACGACACTTTGCTAAGTTGCATTTTTTCTCAACCTTGCAGAATAGTTATTATCTACGATGAGTTGCATAGCCTGCGTGAAAAATTTCCAAGCGGATTATAACATTGAACATTAGAATTGACAATGTTATGGAAAGCGTGTACATTGCTCACGATGATTATGATGAAACTACAGGTGAATGTGATTTGATAAAATTGTTAGCTTGAACAAACTTTAATGTCAAAGCACATATAAACAACTCATTGCATACAGCACAAGGGTTTAGGTGTGAAAATGAAATATGAGGGAGTTCAGGTTGTTAAATGCCATCGTGAAGAAACAGAACAATCGAAATGAGTATACTCGAGTCAAAAATTATTGATCTTATAATTGCTATTGTTGCAGGGGTTATACTTACTTACCTCTTCAATGTAAGGATTAGGACCTCAGTAAATCGGCAAGCCAAATGGATTTGGCTTCATATCAGTTTGTTCTTCAGCAAATACCGGATGTGGATTTTGTTCGTTTTTCTTACTTGTATTGCTATTTTAGTCTATCTTTTGCTACATATTTGGTGGATATTCCTTTTAGCTTACGCTATCTGGACTACCCTTTTTATAGTACTAGAAGAGAAAGCTGAAGTTGCTTCACCTGTTTTTTCCTGTGTTATTGATGGGCACCAAGATGAAAATGATTTCAGAGGGCTAAAACTCATACAATACGAAGATGGTAAAGTCAAAGAAGATATGCAAAGTGGTTTACTATGTCGAAGGACTGATAATATAAATGGTTATCACTACTTTTACCTTGCTATAAATCCAGATCGAAAGAGTAGTCTTCGAAATAAAAGTGTTTTAATTTCTGTCGAGTACTTTGATCTTGACCAAGAGGCAAAAGGTAATGATAAGGGGAAAAGAGGCATAACTCTTCAGTATGATGCAGTCGGAAATGGGCTTGACAATATTTTCCATAAAGGCGGTGAAGTTCTATTTACCAGCACACGATCTTGGAAGTTTGCTTCATTTTGTGTAAATGATGGACTTTTTGAAAACCGCCAAAATGGTATTGGTGATTTTCGTTTTTCTTGTTTATATGCAAGTCTAAAAAGAGACTATGACCTCTATATCAGGAGAGTCATTTTAGTACCAATTCAAGACTGATGGAATATCATTGATCACAATGATAGCTATTAACATAAATGCCAATGCTTTCACTTTTGTAATGAATTATAGTGCCCTTTTTAGTCCTTTTGCCGTAATTTGTGGTCTTATTAGTAAAGGAGTTATATGCACATAAAAAGTGTCAGGTTAAACAAATTTAAACGATTTTCCGATCTGACAATATCTGACTTACGCAAGGATGTCAAGTTGGTCGTAATGATTGGGCCAAATGGGTGTGGTAAATCTTCTATTTTCGATGCATTTAAGGTTTGGTCTTGGTACCATGGCTCTCCAAGTGGCGAACTTGACAGAACTTACCACAACAAAGCAGGTTTTCCGCCAGAGAAATGGAACAACCTTGTCCAACTCGAATTCCATGAATCCTTTCCTACTGATGCTCAGTCGCAGAAGAAGATTTTCCACGTCAGATCAGCATATCGTAACGAAGCAGATTTTACAATTACAAATTTCGAGAGGACTGGGTCTGCATTAGATCGGCCGAGAATACAACGTCTTATAGATAACGATGTGAGTGTGTCAGAAAACTACCGCCGGCTCGTATCAGCATCAGTCGAAGGACTATATAGTGGTCAATTTGATTCTATGAATGTCTGCCAACTCAGAGAATCCTATATAGGAAAGATACGCAAGTCAATGAAAAAGATTTTCAATGACTTGCTATTGAAGGGGCTAGGGAAACCCCTTGACAACGGAACTTTCTACTTTGAAAAAGGGGTCAGCACTGATTTTCACTATAAGAATCTATCTGGCGGTGAAAAGGCGGCATTTGATATCTTATTGGATGTTATCATCGAACAGTCTGAATTTGACGATACCATTTTCTGTATTGACGAGCCCGAAGAACATATGCATACACAACTTCAAGGATTACTGCTAGATGAACTTTTCTCTCTAATTCCTGATAACTCCCAACTTTGGATAACAACGCATTCTATAGGAATGATGCGAAAAGCTAAAGAACTCCAAGATTCGTATCCGAACCATGTTGATTTTATTGACTTTCATAATCAAGATTTTGATCAAACGGTTAACCTATCGCCAACGAAGGTGGATCGGAAATTTTGGACCAATACTATTTTTATAGCTCTTGACGATTTGGCGAATCTTGTAGCTCCAGATCAAATTGTGCTATGTGAAGGTAAACCTTCCTCTGAAAGTACAGGTAATGTAGAATTTGATGCAAGGTGCTATCGAACGATTTTTTCTTCTGAATTTTACAATACGGATTTCATTTCAGTTGGCAATTCAATAGAAGCTCAAACAGATAGCGGGCAACTTGGGAAATCCATTCAAGCTGTTATTTCTGGTACTAAAGTAATCCGATTGATTGACAGGGACGACCACAGTCCTCAAGAAATACAAAGCTTAATTAAGGATGGCGTTCGAGTATTGGGCAGGCGCAATCTTGAATCCTATTTGCTAGACGACGAGGTTCTTAAGCTCCTTTGCCAGAAGGTTGGACAACCGGAAAAAATTTCAGATGTTCTAACAGCAAAAGCGAAGGCAATTGATGAGAGTGTGGCCCGCGGAAATCCTAATGATGACTTAAAACGCGCTTCGGGCTCACTTTATAATGAGATCAAGAAAATCCTTAAGCTAACTCGAAGTGGAAACACCACTGCAGCTTTTCTCAGGGATATCCTAGCGCCATTAATTACTGAACAGACTAAAATCTATGCTGAACTAAGAAAGGATATTTTTGATAAGTAGCTTCAGCTTTATGGCTGAACGGGGTAACGGTATACTTTTTCTAATGGATTTAACCCAGATTGAGCAATCGAACAAAATCCGAAAGACATGAAATTCTATAATCCTTTGTTTTTTAGGAAATTAGCAAAATAACTTTCTATTGCTATGCATTAGAAAATAGTGATCATATCATTTTTACTATCTTTAATAACATTAAAGAGTTACAAAAATTGTGTTATCCCTATTGCATATTTTGGGTTTAATTAATATCGCCAGCCGCAAAGAAATTGTCTTTTATAGCCTTAGTCGAATATGTCATTTTATGTTATCAACACGTTTCCATCTACCCCCAATTTGCATATTGTTTCAAGCGTCATCGTTTTGTATATTGAAACCTGCGCGGGCGCTTAGCTCAGTTGGTTCAGAGCGTACGCTTCACACGCGTAAGGTCACTGGTTCGATTCCAGTAGCGCCCACAGTCAAAAATAAACACCTTTAATTCCTATCCTGCGAGGTAGGAAAGGAGAGCAAAGATGACGCGATATTTCAGCCCCTCAACTTCGAGTTCCGAAGGAGGGGTTTTTTCTTTTCTGGAGGATCAATATGCAAGTACTCGATGCAAAAGGAATCGAACGAACGATTAACAGACTCGCCCACGAGTTAGTTGAGAAGCACAAGGATCTCGATCGCCTTGCCCTTGTTGGCATCCGTACGCGAGGCGAGTTCCTTGCACATCGGATTGCAAAAAAAATATTCGAGATCGAAAGTAAAAATATTCCAGTTGGAGTGCTCGATATTACTCTTTATCGGGATGATCTGCATGGAAGATTAGACCAACCAGTACTCAAGAGCACGGAAATTCTTTTCGATATTAAGGATAAAGATATTGTGCTGGTGGATGATGTGCTTTTTACAGGAAGAACAATTCGTTCCGCGCTCAATGCGCTGATGGATTTAGGACGACCAGCGCGAATTGAACTTCTCGTTCTGGTCGATCGTGGACATCGTGAATTACCAATTAAGGCGGATTTCGTTGGCAAGAATATTCCAACTGCAAGAACTCAGGAGGTTCAGGTGCATCTCTCAGAAAAAGACGGCGAGGATAGTATTTACCTTCTGAATGCTGATGAAGAGAAGGAGAATAGAACATGAATTTACAGAGCCGACATTTACTCGGTTTAGAAGGAATGAGCAAAGAAGATATAACGCTTATTCTTGATACCGCAGAATCATTTCGGGAAGTGCTGGAACGTCCGATAAAAAAAGTTCCGCCGTTACAAGGAAAAACGATTGTCAATTTGTTCTTTGAAAATTCCACTCGTACCAGAATATCATTTGAATTAGCTGAGCGGAGACTTTCTGCAGATGTTGTGAGTTTTTCCTCAGGCGGAAGTAGCATTTCGAAAGGAGAGACGTTAAAAGATACTGCTCGTAATATCGAAGCAATGAAAATTGATATGGTTGTGGTTCGGCATTCGTCGGCAGGCGTGCCGCACTTTTTAAGTCGAGTCGTTCAGGCAAATGTCATCAACGCTGGCGATGGACTTCACGAGCATCCCACGCAGGCGTTGCTCGATATGATGACGCTTCGCCAGAAGTATAAATCACTTGAAGGGCTTCGAGTCTGCATTGTTGGAGATATTCTGCATAGTCGAGTTGCTCGCTCAAATATCTTCGGTTTGAGAACAATGGGAGCAGAAGTATCGGTCTGCGGTCCAGCAACATTGATTCCGCGATACATCGAACAGCTTGGTGTTCGCGTCTATCATCGGTTAGAAGATGTTATCCCGAATATAGATGTATTGAATGTTCTGCGAATTCAACTCGAACGGCAGAAAAGTGGACTCTTTCCATCGCTGCGGGAATATCACCGATACTTTGGCGTTACAAAAGAAAAGGTTGATAAAGCTTCTCATCCAATAACGATTATGCATCCAGGACCGATCAACCGCGACGTTGAATTGTCCGCTGATCTTGCAGATGGACCTCACTCGGTTATCCTGGAGCAGGTTACAAATGGCGTCGCAGTACGAATGTCGGTTCTTTATTTACTCGGAACAGCGCAATAGGAGGAAGAATGAAATTATTTTTGCAAGGCGGTAGACTCATCGATCCATTGAGTGGAAAAGATGAAGGAATGGATTTCCTTATCGTTGATGGCAGAATCGAAAAGATGGGAAAAAATCTTTCTGCAAATTCAACCTATGAGACAATACAATTACGCAACTGCATTATTGCGCCAGGATTTATTGATATGCACGTTCACCTACGTGAGCCAGGGTTCGAACACAAAGAAACGATTGCTACAGGATGCGCCGCTGCTGCAGCTGGAGGATTTACTGCAATCTGCTGCATGCCAAACACGAATCCGCCAATTGATGATGAATCTGTTGTGCGATATGTGCAGGATACCGCAAAGAAAGTTACAAAGGGCTTGGTTGATGTTTACCCGATTGCCGCTGCAACAAAGGAGAGAAAAGGAGAAGAGCTTGCACCGATTGCGGAATTAGCAGAAGCAGGCGCTGTTGCTCTATCCGATGATGGCTCGCCGATTGCAAGTGCGGAATTGATGCGGCGAGTATTTGAATATTCATCGATGTTTGGATTGCCGGTAATTCAGCATGCGGAAGAACCAACGATGACAAAAGGCGGAGTGATGAACGAAGGGTTTCAATCTACTCGACTTGGCTTGCCGGGAATTCCGCCAATTGCCGAAGAGCTTATGGTTGTGCGGGATTGTATTCTGTTGCGATATATTCCAAAAGCTAAATACCACGTTGCGCATGTAAGCACAAGTGGAACAGTTGAAGCAATTCGGAGAGCGAAGGCAGAAAAATTAAATATTACAGCGGAAGTTACACCGCATCATTTTACTTTAACGGATGAAGCTGTGGAAAGTTTTGACACCAACACAAAAATAAATCCGCCGCTTCGAACAAGCGATGATGTTGCAGCGGTGAAAGAAGGATTGCGAGATGGCACAATCGATGTCATTGCATCGGATCATGCGCCTCACACAATTGATGAGAAAGATGTCGAGTACCTTGATGCGCCGTTTGGAATCGTCGGACTCGAAACGTCCGTTGGTTTATCTATCACAACTTTAGTCGAAACAAAAATTTTGACGATGGCTCAACTCATTGAAAAGTTATCTCTCAATCCACGTCGGATTGTTGGGCTCGAACCAATCCGAATCGAAGAAGGAGAGAAAACGAATTTTACATTTCTCGATCCAACGAAAGAATGGACGGTAGATGTGGAATCGTTTCATTCCAAATCGAAAAACTCGCCTTACAATGGATGGAAATTAAAAGGGAAAGCGATTGGCGTTATGAATGGCTCTCAATATTGGTATAAGCCATAATTTGCAAGTCGTACAATTTTGTTTACATAGATGAAAATCAACAAAACATCTTTCCTGAAATCTTTTGTTGCAGCTCTTGTTGCTCTTCTGGCTGTGATTTGCATTTACCGATGGTTTGCTCTTAGAAAGATAGAGTCGTCGTTCAATGATAAGACTCTACAGCAAAATGAAATTGCTTCTCTTGTCCAGCGTGAATATGGAAAACTGACTGGCGAGCAATTCAAGAAACTAAATGAGCTAATGCAAATCAAAGAATTGTGGAATGATGATGAAAAGAATTTTCAATCCCGATTTGCAATATTAGCGCAGCATAATACTCGCCGCGAATATACCATTGACATCGTTGATACAAATGGAACTCTCATAGCGTGGAACGGCGACAATGTACGGGAACTATATTCATCGAATTTGTTTACTCAGGATACAAGTGTTTCTTTTGTGGAGAGAGGAAATCGAGTCTATTTTTCTCTTGGCATCCATGTCCCATCTTCAAAGTATTTTCTATTTTTCTATTCCTGCGTCTCGGCAGAAAGGAGATTTCCGCGAGAGAAGAATACCTTCCAATCGCGACTGAATCTTGCGCTACGGCAGCCTGTTCATATTCTTTTAAAAAAAGAAAATGCTTCATCGGATGAAGATATTATTCCGCTCTATGGAAAAGGAAACGATCCAATAGGATATGTTGCAGTAAAAAAGATAACGAAAGAAACTTTCTATGATTTGAAGAAAGCGTCAATTGAACATTGGTGCAAGAGTATTGCTGGATTGGCAGCGCTTCTGCTTATGTGTTTGTTATGGATTGTAAGTGGAAAATTGAAATCGCGATGGTATGTTGTTGGAACAAGAATTTTCATTGTGTGGGCGCTGCGGATTTTTTGGATTATGATAGAATTTCCAGCCAAAGTTTTGAAGAGCGAAGTTTTTCAACCTGCACTCTACTCGTCATCGTTTGGTTGGGGAATGGCGTCGTCGCTGGGAGATGCAATTCTAAGCATTGGCGCTCTGGCAATTTCCGTCGCACTCATTGGAAGAGAATTACGGCAAAAGTTTTCTGCGTCTTCAAAACCTCTATCCATAAATATTTTTGGAGCAAGTTTTTCTATTTTGATTCTCGCTGTCGTTCAAATCTTGCTCTTGAGAGCATTTGGCGCTTGCGTCCACAGCTTTGTATTCGGTTCGACCATTGATTACTATAATTCGTCGAACTTCTTTCCTTCGAATTCTGTTTTTCTCGCAAGCTTTGCAATGTTGTTGCTTGCTTCTGTTACTGTGTACTGTTCATTCTTTATTTTCAACGGGATGTTTCTTTTTGCGCGTAATGTAACTCATTCTACCGCTCGTCAAATAGTAGTTATAATATTGGCAGGAACAATTGGTATTTTCATCGTCTCACTGTTTGATGTGCATCCTCAAGCTCAGCGGTGGATTTGGTTCTTATTGCTCTTTCTATTTTGTCTGAGTGAGTGGATATGTTTCAAAAAGCAATGGCGATTATTCGATTCTGTTAAACATCTCGCTGTACTTCTCGTTGCCATCTCTGCTTTTGTTCTTACAATTCCTGTGTTTCTCTACCACAGCGAAGAGAAAGAGCGTCAGTATCTAGAATCTCTTGCAAAAGAATATGCGCGTCCGACCGATGTCTGGTTGACATTCCTCATGGAAGAAGGAGCGCACTCGATGAACGATGTATGCCGACGCCAGCCAGAAAAAATATTCAGCTCATCACAGTCATTGCCTGCATATCGGTTGTGGCTTCGCACAGAGGCATCGAAGTATGATAATAGCTCAGCGGTATTTCTTTACGATACTTCGGGAACAGAGTTCGATCGTTTTGTGGTTGGATTGAATAGTTTCGAAGAACGCGAAGTACTGAATGCTCTTTTTCAAGGTGAGGAAGAAGTAGTCCACACCGTCAGCATTTCGGGAATGCAGGACGCGGTGAATTATTATGGCATCTGGATCACCGTGCGCGATTCGTCGGAAAATGTTGTTGGAACAATTGCGTTTATCGTTTCATCGAGTTCGCCAGTTTCTAATGGCATTACGTCGCAACTTTCAAAGATACCGCAGTCGCTTCTTTTCCTTCGCGATATTGGAATTGCGGAATACAAATCTGGTAAGCTTGCTTCAGTAAAAGGCACGTTGACAAATGTGGAACCATTCGTTCCAAAATCAATCAATGAAATTCTCGAGAGCGATAGCGTCTCTGGTCAATGGTATCGAAGCAAAGTTGATGGAAAAAACGTGAGCACATTCTTTGTTAAAGATCGAGCGACTTCGGATCGAATCTTAGCTCTTGCAGTGTCGCCAATCCACAATGGAGTTTTAATTTTTCAGTTGTTGAAGTTCTCATTGTCATTTGGAGTGGTTGCCGTTCTCATTTTTTTGAGCGCATTACTTCATAATCCGAAAAAGAAAATTATTCTGTCTGGATTTAGAGCAAGAATGCTCTTGGGGTTTATAATCATTGCATTAGCGCCGTTGATTCTGCTGGGCGCTTATAGTCGAAAAATGGCTAATGAAACGTCAAGCTACCTGATTACTACTGTGCTCAATCGAGATTTGGAAACTCTCGACCGCAGATTCCGAACCTATATCGAAGATGAAGATGATTTTATCAATGGCGTTGACGACGATTTTTGCAAGGCTGTCGCTTCGGAATATGGAATTGACTTTACTGTGTATCGAAATTCTGTTGTCCATGCGAGCAGCATGCCAGAGCTCTACCGAAGCGGCTTGCAAAGTAATCGGCTGGACGGATTGGTTTACGCAAAGACGAAATATGTACCTGCGAATATCATTGTTGGTAATGGTACGAATACTCTTGTAAAATCAATCGTTGGATATAAACCATTTATCATCAATGGGAATATTGCTGGAATTATCAGCATTTCTACCTATAAGCAATATATGTTGCTGGATATTGATGTTGTTCGGAATAATGCAACGCTGCTAAGCTCGTACATTCTTATCTCGATTATCGTTGTACTTTTGGCAAGCATAGTTACGGTACGAATTACAAAACCGTTAGGAGTGTTGAGCG
>DAOOUW010000036.1:0-21875 GCA_035390885.1 Bacteroidota bacterium
ACATCTATTGCAAAGAACTTGTTTTTTAGAACGGCACTATTATACAAGAATGATTGCTGAAATGCAATACAATTGACATGAAAATGTGGTAAATATATTTTTCGATCATGCAGATTGCACGTTGTAAGGCCAAAGCAATTTATAGTTGGGGTCGGCCGAAGTACGCAACCATAAACACTCGTGTTATAATTTTTATTCGCGTGATAAATATTTATATTTTAAACCAATGGATAATGTAGATATCGAACGGTGTCTAAAAACATTTAAGGATGAAGACAAGTATCTCAATGAGTTTGATATACTCGAGGGAGCGAAAGTAGTTGGCGAGGAATCCCTGTATTTCTATAATCGCAAATATCTTAATTCGTCGTTGAGATATGTGAGTTCCATTGAATTTGATACTCAATAAAAATATGTCTATTCAGCCTAATTCCCCGCTGTTCAATTCTCTAAAATTTGTTTCAAATCTTTGGATTCAGTACACATTTAATGTCAATAATCGAAATCCAAGAAAATTATTTAAGCCTTCTTTTAATGTATGCAAGACAAAATAAAAAGTTATATTTGTTTAATGAATACTTTAGGTAAAGAGAGCATTCCTTTCATTTTTATTATAGATTTTGAAATAAGAAATATTGTTTGCCTTCCATTGAAATATATTTCTCCAGATGAAATTCTTTTTGATTTTAATGGCTTTAAAAACCATTCCTTTCATCCCGATAACTGTAAAAATATTATACTAAAGAAAAAGCCAGTTGAATATGAACGATACTTGAAAGCTTTTAACAAGGTGCAAAAATACTTTAAAGAAGGATATAGCTATATCTTGAACCTAACTTTCCCAACAGAAATTCAAATTAACGTGGACATAAAAGACATATTCATTCAAAGTAAGGCAAAGTATAAACTATATTTCAAGAATCAATTTATTACATTCTCACCTGAGACTTTTATTAAGATAAATGACAACAAAATATTTTCTTATCCAATGAAGGGAACTATCAAAGCAGATATTCCAGAGGCAGAAAGAATATTACGTAACAATGAAAAGGAAAGAGCGGAACATGCAACGATCGTAGATTTAATCCGCAATGATATAGGGCAGGTCGCAAAGGATGTAAAGGTAGAAAATTTTTGCTACGCCGAAAAAATAAAAACTAATGAAGGAGAGCTTCTTCAAACTAGCTCTGAAATTACTGGCGAGCTTCCGAGAAACTATAATGAAAATATTGGCGAGATTATTTTTAAGCTTCTACCCGCTGGTTCGGTGACGGGTGCGCCGAAGAAAAAGACTGTCGAAATTATTAAGAAAGTTGAAGAATATGAAAGAGGGTATTATACCGGAATTTTTGGCTATTTTGATGGGAAGAATCTTGACAGCAGTGTTATGATCCGTTTCATTGAAAATATTAATGGGAAATATTATTATAAAAGTGGCGGAGGAATTATGATCTATAGCGATCCTCTAGCTGAATACAAAGAATTGCTGGATAAAGTTTATGTGCCATCTGTTTGAGGTTGTAAAAGTTTTTCAGAAAAATTTTTTTAATCTTGATTACCATTCTTATCGATTTAATCATACAAGAGAGTATTTATTTAATCAGGATCCTGTAGATTTAAAAGATATTATTTCTATACCTCCCGAGATTGATAATGGCCTTTATAAATGTAGAATAATATATGCGCAAAAAATTGAAAAAATCGAATTTATTCCATATAAAAAAAGAAAAATCAACTCGCTAAGATTTATTGAGAACGATGAAATCGATTATGAATACAAATATCTTAACAAAGAATGCCTTGAAAAAATGTTTTTACAAAAGGGAAAGGCAGATGATATTCTTATAATAAAAAATAAGCTTTTAACCGATACATCGTTTAGCAATATAGCCCTTTTTGATGGCATTAAATGGTTTACTCCAACCCTTCCACTTTTAAAAGGGACCAAAAGACAAAGCCTCCTTGACAGAAAAGAGATTTTTGAAGATGAAATTAAAATCTCTGAATTAAAACTCTTTAAAAAGGTTGCACTTATAAATGCAATGCTGGACATTGGAGAGATCGAATTCGATGTAGAGAATATAATTCGGTAGATACCATAACAACTATCAACTCAAATATGTATTAGAGATGACTCAATTTCTGTAACCCTTTCATGCCATTGAAGAAAGTAGAAATGATAGAATCCACTACTTTCTAATGCATAGCAGTTGAAATTCAATTCACTAATCTCTCTAGAGACAAGGGATTATAGAATTTCACGAAGTTTGGGATTTTTCCATTACATAATTTGGGTTTAGCTACTTTGAATTGAGAAGATTAAAAAGTTCTTGGATTTCTTGTTCTGTCAAATGCCGATGTTCACCTGGCTGTAAGTTATTAAGTTGTAAAAATGCTATCGCAACTCGAATGAGTCGCAATGTTGGATGTCCAACTGCGGCAGTCATTTTTCGCACCTGCCTATTTTTCCCTTCGTGGAGAACAAGCTCGATCCATGTTGTAGGAATGTTTTTTCGATATCGTATAGGCTTTGAGCGTGGCGGCACATTTGGTAGAGGATCTAGAATTTTCGCTTCAACTGGTTTTGTTTTTACACCTTCAATGATTACTCCATTCCTCAATTTTTCAAGCGAATCTTCAGCGGGAATTCCCTCAACCTGCGCCCAATATGTTCGCGGATGTTCGAATGCCGGCGTAATGAGGCGATGCTTAACGTAATTGTCATTTGTCAGGAGTAATAATCCTTCGCTATCGGCATCGAGTCTACCCACTGGATAAACATCGAGTGGGAATGGACCATACTCCCGAAGCGAACGATAGCCTGCAATTGGCGTAAACTGAGAAACGACCCCAAAAGGTTTATGAAAGAGGATATATTGTTTTGTAGTCATTGCTTTAAAAAAGAAATCCCTCTTTCGAGGGATTTCTGATATCATCCTTTAACCAACTTCGACTTACATTGGAGAAGTAGCATCGCTAAGTTCTTCCTTTTGAATCGGCTCGCTCGCCTGTTCCTCCAGCGCATTGACGAAGTAAAGTTCATCTTTCTCTTTATTATACTTTACCAGCACGGTAGCGCCTTTCGCGAAAGTCCCTTTCAGGATTTCTTCGGCAAGAGGATCTTCAACGTACTTCATCATCGCTCGGCGTAGTGGACGCGCTCCAAAGGCTGGATCGTATCCTTTATCCGCAAGAAATTCCTTCGCTTCCTGAGAAAGTTCTATCGTAATGCCCATCGATGTCAATCGTTTGAAGAGGTCCTTTGCCGCAATATCGACAATTTGCATAATATGTTCGCGTTCCAATTCGTGGAAGATAAGAATATCATCAACACGGTTGAGAAATTCAGGGTTGAAGACTCGCTTCAAAGCATCCTCGATATTCGATTTCATAGCTTTGTACTTATCTTGAAGCGAAGAAGTTCCAAAGCCAAGCGCTCCGGTTACTTTAATATCCCGAGTTCCAATGTTCGATGTCATAATCAAGATTGTGTTTTTGAAATCGACCCTTCGTCCATTGCTATCGGTAAGAATTCCATCATCGAGAACCTGAAGAAGAATATTAAAGACATCAGGATGTGCTTTTTCGATTTCATCTAGCAAAACAACGGAGTAAGGTTTTCGGCGCACCTTCTCTGTAAGCTGTCCACCTTCTTCGTATCCTACATAACCTGGAGGAGCGCCAACCAGTCTGGAGACTGCAAATTTCTCCATATATTCGCTCATATCAATTCGCACCAACGCATCTTCTGAATCGAAGAGGTATCTTGCAAGAGCCTTTGCAAGTTCAGTTTTGCCAACGCCTGTTGGGCCAAGGAAAATAAATGAACCAATTGGACGTTTTGGATCTTTCAATCCAGCTCTCGCCCGTCGAATTGCTTTCGTGAGCTTTTCAATCGCTTCATCCTGACCAACGACTGCTCCCTTTAATTCTTCTTCCATTCTCAAAAGCTTCTCAGATTCGCTTTGAGCCACCTTTTGAACAGGAATGTTCGTCATCATAGAAACAACTGCAGCGCAATCTTCTTCTGTTACTTCATACACTGTGCTCTGACTCTTCAAATCCCACTCGCGCTTTGCAATTTCGAGATCGCTCAATAACTTTTTCTCGAGATCTCGAAGCCGTGCTGCTTCCTCGAAGTTTTGGGTCTTTACAACTTGATTCTTCGATAAACGAATCTTTTCTATCTCTTCTTCAAGCTGCAGAATTTCTTTTGGAACTTTGATATTTGCAAGATGGACTCTGGCACCTGCTTCATCCAACACATCAATAGCTTTATCCGGTAAATACCGATCAGTAATATATCGATCGCTCAATCGAACCGCCGCATCAATAGCTTCATCCGAATAGTGAACGCCATGGTGCTCTTCGTACTTCGATTTAATATTCTGAAGAATGGTAATTGTCTCATCAACTGATGTCGGCTCAACCATAATTTTCTGGAATCGTCGATCGAGCGCGCCATCTTTTTCGATGTATTGCCGATACTCATCGAGTGTTGTAGCGCCGATGCATTGCAGATCGCCACGAGCTAATGCCGGTTTGAACATGTTCGAGGCATCGAGGGAGCCGCTCGCTCCGCCAGCTCCGACAATGGTATGAAGCTCGTCAATAAAAAGAATTACATCTTTAGCTTTTTCTAATTCGTTCATTACTGCTTTCATGCGCTCTTCGAACTGTCCACGATATTTAGTGCCAGCAACGAGAGCCGCAAGATCGAGCGTTACAACTCGCTTATCGTGAAGAACGCGGGAAACTTTCTTTTGAACTATTCTAAGTGCAAGTCCTTCGGCAATAGCAGATTTACCAACTCCGGGCTCGCCAATGAGCACGGGATTGTTTTTCTTCCGTCGGCTTAGTACCTGCGCTACTCGTTCAATTTCCTTTTCACGTCCTACAATAGGATCGAGTTTGTCTTCAAGCGCTAGTTTCGTCAAATCCCGACCGAAATTATCGAGAACGGGAGTTTTAGAGCGCTCCTGTTTCTTTTCCTGATGGGAATGCCCCGATGCTTGCGGCGGGTTTTGCGCAGACGGTTTCCCCGCAATGATGCTGTCTAATTCGTTCCGAGCAATATCGTAATGCACATTGAATTGATGAAGAATTTGTGCGGCAATATTATCGTCATCGCGAAGTAAAGAAAGCAATAGATGCTCAGTTCCAATAATATCGGATTTGTAAAGTTTTGCCTCTAAATACGTAATTTTTAGTACTTTTTCGGCTTGCTTAGTAAGCGGAATATTCCCGATTGTCAATGTTCCGCCCGATGTTCGCACGGTATCTTCTATTGTTTTCTTTAATTTATAGAGATCGACCCCTAAATTTCGTAAAATTTTAACGGCAATTCCCTCGCCTTCTCGGATAATTCCAAGCAAAAGGTGCTCTGTGCCGATATAATCATGACCTAACCGAATTGCTTCTTCACGGCTAAGCCTGATTACTTCTTGAACTCTGTTTGAAAAATTACCTTCCATAATTATTACATCCTTTAATCGCTTTTATTTCTTAGTAATTTTGACTATTGAACACCCTAAAAAGTTTCATCCCGAATATAACCATTTTTAGAGGGGCTGTCAAGGAAGGTTTTCGCACTGGAAGAGATTCAAATAAAATTGCCAATTTTGCACTGTTTTCCAATAACATAAATTAACTGCATCACAAACCTCACTTGTTGTTTTGAATAAAGTACGGTATACTCTTTTGCATTCTTGCCAATAAAAACAGCAAGAATAAATGCATTTTGTTCTGAAATTATTATATTGATGACATTATGAACATTAGGAAAAAAATATTTACTTCGATTTTAGTTATCTTTTTCTCATTTAGCGTAGCTATCTCGCAGGTTTACAATGCTCGGTTTAGCTGTTTAACTACAGATAATGGATTATCTCATAACTGGGTTCACTATATTTTCCAAGATAAATATGGCTTTCTATGGGTTGCTACAGATGATGGGTTAGATCGGTATGACGGCTACACATTTAGTGAATATAAAAATGACCATTACGATACAACCACACTCAGTCATAATAGTACCACAGTCTTGTATGAGGATAGCGATGGCAGATTATGGGTCGGGACAAGAGGCGGACTAAATATTTATGATAGGGAAAGGGACTGCTTTATTCGTCACCCTGTCATCAGGCAAGATCAAATATCGTCAATTGTTGAAGATAAGAATAAAAATTTGTGGATTGGTACATCAATTAATCTCTATAGAATCAATTTGTTGAATGACAGTGTAAAAATATATACAAGTACTGATGTTATAAAAGGGCAAAATCAAATTACAGACTGGGGAATTTACACAGCACTATATGCCGATAGAAAAGGAAATGTATGGGTAGGAAGCAGCGGCTTACATTTGTACAATAAAGAGACAGATTCTTTTATCAATATTATGCACGATAAAACAAATCCTAATAGTATCATAGATAATGCTGTTTATTGTATAAAAGAAGATAATGAAGGACGGTTGTGGATAGGAACAACAAAGGGGCTAGATTTATATATTTATCCGGCTGATAATCCAGGAAAGGGCAGATTTATTCATCATCAAAATAATCCAAATCTTGAAAACAGCATTTCTTTCGGTACGGTCTATACACTATTAATAGATGATCAATATAACTTATGGGTAGGCGTCGAAAATGGTGGAATAAATGTAATGAGTCTTAAGAATTATACAGAAGGGAAGAACGATTTTGTTCATTTCAAATTTGATCCAAACAAACAGAATTCTCTTAATAATAATTCAATTTATTCTTTGTTTCAGGATGTACAAAAAAATATTTGGATCGGCACAAACGGTGGCGGTGTCAATGTCATCAATTCTGCAGTCAGCAAGTTTCGTCATATTACGAGTGAGGTAAACTCAAAAAACACACTGAGCAATAGACAAGTAAACACATTCCTTGAAGAAGGAGATGACCTGTGGATTGGAACGGAAGGTGGATTGAATCGCTATAACAGAAAGACAGGAATTTTCAAACACTACATTCATAATCCTGACGATAAGAAAAGCATCGGAGCCAATGCGGTATGGGCTATCTGTAAAGATAGACGAGGGAACCTTTGGGTTGGCACCTGGGGCGGTGGACTCAACAAATTTAATTACGGTACAGAAACCTTCACGCATTATTATTACAATCCTGATGATAGTACAAGCATTGGCAGTAATAATATGTTTTCAATTTATGAGGATAGAGATGGAAACTTGTGGATTGGTACGATGGGAGGAGGGCTTAATTTATTTGATAGGCGAACGGGTAAATTTACAAGGTTTACTATTTTCAATTCTAATATTTCCACAAATTATGTACAGCATATTACCGAAAGTAAAGATGGTTATCTGTGGCTGTCAAATTCTGTATGCTTTGAGAAATTCGATAAGAAGACCAAAACTTTCCAACACTATGTTTACGATCCAAATGATAGCACAACAATCAGTAGTAGTAAAGTACTATGTACGTTTGAAGACAGCAAAGGGAATTTGTGGTTCGGAACAGGGAACGGTTTAAATTTGTTGGATCAAGCCACGAATAAATTCAAAGTCTATCGTACAAACGACGGTCTGCCAAATAATTTTATCAATAGTATCATTGAAGACAATGACCAAAATTTATGGATAGCAACAAACAAAGGAATATCGAAGTTTATCAATGCGGTAAATTTACCAGAGAAACCACAATTCAAAAACTATACTTATGAAGATGGATTACAAGGGAATGGGTTTAATCGGCGAGCGTGCTATAAAGATCGAGAGGGACTACTTTATTTCGGCGGATATAACGGATTCAATGTCTTTGATCCGAGGCAGTTAGTTGATAACAAGTACGTGCCGCCAGTTGTGATCACTGAATTTAGAGTCTTTAATAAACCTATCCCAATAGGAGTTATAAGCTCAGGGAGAGTAGACCCAGAAAATAATTGTGTACAGTTGACTTATAAACAGTCAGCTTTTTCTATAGAGTTTTCAGCGTTGAATTATATCGCAAGCGCAAAAAATCAATACGCGTACCAACTTGAAGGACTTGATGAGCAATGGAACTACGTCGGTACCAGACGTATGGCAACCTATACCAACTTAAGTCCAGGTGAATACATATTTAGAGTCAAAGGGTCAAATAACGATGGAGTATGGAACGAAGAAGGGGTTTCGTTGAAGATAATAATAATGCCGCCTTTCTGGAAAACATGGTGGTTTAGAACAATGATTGGTACACTAGTAGTGTTGATAGGATATATCTCCATCAGACAGTATAAACGAGAACAGGAACTAGAAGAAGAAAAACGAATGGCGGAAGCTGTTGCTGAGGCAACCACCAAGGAAAGAAATTTGTTGAGAACGTTGATAGATAACTTACCAGATGAAATCCATATCAAAGATATCTACGGTCGCATCGTTGTATGTAATAAAGTACTTTTAGAAAGATTAGGATTAAAGAACGAAAAGGATGTAATCGGGAAGAAGAATGATGAATTAATGGAGAAAGAGTTTGCCGATAGACTTTCGGCAGATGAGCAAAGAGTATTCGAGAAAAAAGAAAGTTTATATGATATTGAAGATGTCAGCTGGTCGGATCAAAAAAGAATTATTTCACGTACGATAGTTCCTCTCAGAAATTCAGATGGGGATGTAACGGGAATTGTTATCATTGAGCGAGATATTACAGAGAGAAAGAAGAATGAAAAGGAGCGCGAGAAATTGATTGCAGAATTACAACAATCATTAGCAGATGTAAAGATGTTAAGTGGATTGATCCCGATATGTTCGAATTGTAAAAAGATAAGAAATGACCAGGGATATTGGATTCAATTGGAAGCTTATATTCAATCACATTCTGACACGAAATTTACTCATGGTATATGCCCAGAATGTGCAGCGAAGTTATACCCGAACATATCCGAAGGTAACAAGGGGAATGAAAAATCACTTAAAGAGTCAAGAAAGGAGTAATAGAATGAAACATATTTGGAAAATAATTCTTCCTATCCTTATAATGATATCAGCGCCTGCACAAAGCCAATTAAGACTTCCTAAATTAATTGGCGATGGTATGGCGCTTCAAGCCAACACCGAAATGAGGATATGGGGCTGGACAGCATCCAAGAGTCCTGTGACAGTAAACTTTAAGAACTCACTCTATCGCACGGTTTCCAATCAAAACGGTGAATGGGAAATCTCAATTCCAAAACAGAAGTCAGGCGGACCATACACGATGACGATTATTTCTGGTGATACAATTCAAATTAAAGATATCTTGATAGGAGAAGTGTGGGTTTGTTCTGGTCAATCGAATATGGAATTGCCGATGAGGCGAGTCAGCCCACTCTATGAAAATGAAATCGCTAACTGCGAGAATGACTTCATCCGATATTTCAATGTTCCACAGAATTACAACTTCGTCGAACCCCAACGAGATTATCCTAATGGCAAGTGGGTAAAGACAAATCCAGAAAATGTGATGAATTTTTCCGCTGTTAGTTACTTCTTTGCAAAAGAATTATATGATAAGTATAAAACTCCGATTGGTTTAATCAATGCAAGTCTTGGCGGCTCGCCTGCCGAAGCCTGGTTAAGCGAAGATGCTTTAAAAATGTTTCCTCATTACTATGAAGAAGCAAAAAAATTCAGAGACAGTTCCTTGATAAAACAAATCGAAGCCAGCGATAATGCGAGAATGCAAACTTGGTATGAGGAATTACGAAGTAAAGATTTAGGCTATAAAGATTCTTGCAGTTGGCGAGATCCAAATATGGATGTCTCTCAATGGCCGGAAATGGAAGTACCAGGATATTGGGTAGATACGGAATTAGGAACTGTGAATGGCATTGTATGGTTTAGAAAAGATATTGAATTACCTGATGAAGCATCGAATAAACCTGCAAAACTTCTAATGGGAAGAATTGTTGACGCCGACTCAGTTTTTGTCAACGGAATATTTGTTGGAACTACAAGTTATCAATATCCACCAAGGAGATATGAGGTACCGGAAGGAATTCTCAAATCAGGGAAAAATGTCATTGTCGTTAAAGTCATCAGCAATAGCGGTAGAGGTGGATTCGTTCCCGATAAACCTTATCAGCTTACCGTAAATAATACAACCTATAATTTAATAGGAAAATGGCATTACAAACTTGGCGCTGTGATGGAGCCATTACAGGAACAAACGTTCATCCGCTGGAAACCAGGCGGTCTCTACAACGCAATGATTGCGCCTCTTCTGAAATACAAAATTAAAGGAGTAATCTGGTACCAGGGCGAATCAAACGCTACAAGAGCTATCGAGTACAGAAAATTGTTCCCGGCATTAATCAATGATTGGCGCACACAATGGAATCAAGGAAATTTTCCGTTCCTCTTTGTTCAACTGCCTAACTTCCTTGAACCGCAAGAACAACCATCAAAAAGTGAGTGGGCATTGCTGAGGGAAGCACAGCTTAGGACATTTTTAAGCGTGCCTAATACCGGCATGGCAGTTACAATTGATATCGGCGAGTGGAATGATATTCATCCATTGAATAAAAAAGATGTCGGCAAAAGATTAGCGCTAGCTGCGCAAAGTGTAGCATACGGCGAAAAGAATGTTGTTTCTTTCGGTCCTATCTACAAGTCAATGAAAGTGGAAGGAAATAAAATCATACTGTCATTTACGAATATCGGTAGCGGATTGGAAGCAAAAGGTGGAGAGCTACACCATTTTGCAATAGCTGGAGCAGATAAGAAATTTGTGTGGGCAAAAGCAACCATCAGCGGAAATACAGTTATTGTCTGGAATGACGCTATTGCTCATCCTGTTGCGGTGAGATATGCATGGGCGGATAATCCTCAAGGTGCAAATTTATACAATAAAGAAGGTTTGCCAGCATCGCCATTTAGAACAGATAATTGGGATGAATAAATGAAATCGAAATTTTTGCATAGTATTTGAAATTGTAGTGCGGTACTATCAACAGATAAAAAAAACGGGACGATTGTCCCGTTTTTCATTTATTATTGAGGACGAAAATTTTTATGTGCCGGCAGAATAATCGTCAATGTAAGCTTTTTGTTCTTGCGAGAGCTTATCAATAGTGTAGCCCATTGTTGCTAATTTAAGTCGAGCAATCAGTTCATCCTGTTCAGGAGGAATATCGTAAACAGTATTATCCAGCTTCTTTCCTTGCTTGTAGATTTCGACAAGGCGCAACTGAGACATAAATTGGTTCGCAAACGACATATCCATAACTTCAGAAGGATGACCTTCGGCTGCTGCAAGATTTACCAGACGGCCTTGTGCAAGGAGAAAAATACGACTTCCATTCTTTAGCGTGTACTCTTCATTATCCTTGCGAACCTCGCGAATTTTTGCAGTATGTTTTTTAAGCTGAGGAATATTTATTTCGCAATCGTAGTGTCCTGTATTACAAATAATTGCACCGTCTTTCATACGGAGGAAATGACGTTCTACAATCACATCCTTGACGCCGGTAGCAGTGATAAAGATATCGCCAATTTTTGCTGCATCATCCATCTTCATCACACGAAAACCCTCGAGAGTTGCTTTTAGCGCCGCCGTTGCTTTCACTTCAGTTACAATAACATTTGCACCGAGTCCTTTTGCACGCATTGCAACTCCGCGTCCGCAGTGTCCGTAGCCAGCGACAACAACATTTTTGCCTGCAATTAGTACGCTCGTTGCGCGAAGAATTCCGTCGAGTGTCGATTGCCCGGTGCCATAGACATTGTCAAAATCCCATTTTGTTTCAGCATCATTCACTGCAATAACAGGATACTGAAGCGCCCCGCCCTTTGCCATCGCTCTAAGACGATGCACGCCGGTGGTTGTTTCTTCCGTCCCTCCAATAACATTTGGAATTAGTTCCCGATGTTTATTGTGTACAGTAAAGATCAAATCTGCTCCGTCATCGAGCGTGAGTTGTGGTTTAAATTTCAATGTTTGCTCGATGCACCAGTAGAATTCTTTTACATTCATTCCGTGCCAGGCAAAGATACTGATTCCGTCTACTGCAAGAGCGGCGGCAATATCATCTTGGGTTGAGAGTGGGTTGCATCCGCTCCAACTTACTGCAGCGCCAGCTTCTGCAAACGTCTTGACAAGAACAGCAGTTTCTTTGGTAACGTGTAAACATCCGGCAATTTTAAATCCCTTGAATGGTTTTGTTTTTTTGTACTTTTCGCGAAGTGTCATCAGTACGGGCATCCGTGATTCTGCCCATTCGATTCGCATTTTTCCCGCTTTTGCAAGAGATAAATCTTTTACTTTGTAGTGTCCTTTTTTTTCATTCATAATAAAATCCTTGATATTCATTGTCCTATTTATGCGTTAATCCGCTGAAAAACTTTAACAAGATCGAGCTTTTCCCACGTAAAATCTTTTTCATGTCGTCCAAAATGTCCATAAGTCGATGTGGCGCGATAAATCGGCCGACGAAGTTTCAAGCGCTCTATGATTCCTAATGGAGTTAAGTCGATCTCTTTTAATATAAAATCCGCGAGTACTGAATCCGGCACAATACCTGTTCCAAAGGTTTGCACTTGAATTGAAACAGGTTCCGCAACTCCGATTGCATACGCAATTTGAATTTGACATTCTCGTGCAAGCTTTGCTGCAACAATATTTTTTGCTACATGCCGAGCTGCATACGTTGCGCTACGATCAACTTTCGTTGGATCTTTCCCGGAAAATGCTCCTCCGCCATGAGGCGCTCTTCCGCCGTACGTGTCAACTATAATTTTTCTTCCTGTTAAACCACTGTCGCCGTGTGGACCGCCTACCTCAAATCGCCCTGTGGGATTTACGAAGTAGCGTGTTTTCTTATCGAGCAATTCATTGGGAATTACTTTCCGCACAACCTGATGGATGACGTCCTCTCGAATTTTCTTCTGTGTTACATCTGGAGCGTGTTGAGTCGAAACAACAATCGAATCTATCCGAACAACGGAGCCAGTATCATCGTACTCAATGGTAACTTGAGATTTTGCATCCGGTCGAAGGTACGGCATCCGCTTTGGCTCCTTCTTCCGAATAGTTGCAAGGGTGTGAACTAACTTATGTGCATACATAATTGGCGCTGGCATATACTCGGGGGTTTCTGTGCTTGCGTAACCAAACATCATTCCCTGGTCGCCTGCGCCTCCAGTGTTGACTCCCTGCGCAATATCGGGAGATTGCGAGTGAACTGCAGAGAGGACTGAACACGAATCTGCATCAAATCCGATCCCTGCCTGTGTATATCCAATATCGCGTATAACTCCACGAACAATATTCTGAATGTTAATATTCTTTGCAGTCGATGTTATTTCGCCGCCGACTAGCACAAGTCCTGTTGTTACAAAAGTTTCGCACGCTACGCGGGAATTTGGATCTTGCGCTAAATATGCATCGAGTATTGCATCGGAAATCTGGTCGCAAACCTTATCGGGGTGACCTTCGGACACAGATTCTGATGTAAAGAGATTTCGCATTGAACTTCTCCTCTATTTGTTTAAGTATTAAGGATTAATAAAATTGTGATAAAATCATCGGGGTAATTTAAGTAAATTCAAGCTCTGATGAGTCGCCAATATTCACGTGTTTATATGCGCCTCTTACAACGGCATTACTTCCTACGATAGAATCTTCGATGAGAGCGTCTTCTACAACCGCTCCTTCACTAATAATTGAATTTCGAATGATAGAATTTGTTACAACAGCCTTCTCTCCAATTGTAACACTTGGACCGAGAATGGAGCTCGAAACTTGAGCGGTCGAAGCAACAAAAATAGGAGACTGAATCACACAACCTTCACAATGTACTTCTTGCGCTTGTTTCGTAAGCAAATAGTGATTCGTTGATAGCAGGGTTTCAGGTTTACCACAATCGTACCAACCTTCGATTGTAAATGTACGCATCTGCTCTCCCTCATCAATCATCAGCTGAAGCGCATCGGTAAGTTGGTATTCTCCTTTTGTTCGAATGTCGTTCTTCATTATCTTGTCGAGGCTTTCGACAAGATGGAGCGGATGTTTAATATAATAGAGTCCGACAAGAGCAAGATTACTTGTGGGATGCTCAGGTTTTTCAACTAATCGTTTAATAAATCCGTCCGCTGTTTCTGCTACCCCGAATCGTCGAGGATCGTCAACCGGCTTTACGCCTATTTCGCTGTACGAACTTTGAATCATTCTTATTAAGTTCACATCAAAAATTGTATCGCCCAGTATGATAAGAAGTGGATCAGAATTAAAAGTATCGCGAGATATATAAATTGCATGTCCCAAACCTAACCGTTCTTCCTGCTCGATAAACTCAACATCGAGAGAAGGATAGCTTTGGTTGACATATTCTTTTACTAATTCTCCCAGATATCCAATTATAATTGTTGCTTTCGTAATTCCTGCATCGAGAACACTATCAAGGATGTGCCCGATGATTGGTTTCCCGGCAACATTCAGAAGAACTTTAGGTACTGTATATGTGTGCGGACGAAGACGACTTCCTACGCCAGCGACTGGAATAATGGCTCTCATACTATTATTATTGTACAAAGAAATGTTATAAAAAACCAATGAGAGGAGGCATAGCCTTTTGCATGGAAGTCCGTCAATGTAATAATGAAATAATTATTTGTTGGAACGATATAAAGCAAGTTCTATTTCATACATTTGATAAGTTTGTGGTTAAGAAAAAATGAAGTAGACAAAATAAGTTTCAACTTTTTCTCACAGACTTGTCTATTGGGTTGTTTTCTTGTATTTTTGCAGTAAGAATTTCTCCTAAGTCTATGGAATTAAAATAGAAAAGAGCTCTTTCGTTTTACTATGCTTTCATAATTCAAAAGGAGAATCTCTATGAGTATAATGGATATTTTTTGGATTTTCTTTATTCTCTCGGCGTTACAACCTGTTATGCAACGACATTATCTTGATTCTATGCGGACGCGCAAGATTACACAATTAGAACAAAAGCGAGGTACACGCGTCATTCTCCTTGTCCATCGGCAGGAAACGATGAGCCTCCTTGGCTTTCCGGTGATGCGATACATTGACGTAAATGATTCCGAAGAGGTGATGCGCGCTATTCAAATGACCGGCGAGGATGTACCTATTGATATTATTTTGCATACGCCTGGAGGTCTTGTACTTGCGGCATTGCAAATTGCCCGGGCAATAAAATCCCATAAAGGAAAAGTAACTGTCTTTGTTCCACACTATGCAATGTCCGGTGGTACCTTAATTGCGCTGGCGGCAGATGAAATTGTGATGTGCAATCATTCTGTGCTTGGACCAATCGATCCACAACTTGGACAAATGCCTGCGGCCTCTCTACTCAAAGTTGTCGAGCAAAAGCCAATTGCTGAGATTGATGACCAAACACTCATTATGGCAGATGTTGGACGGAAAGCCATTCAGCAGGTGGAAGATGCTGCAATAGAACTTCTTAGTAAGCATATGGATATGGAAACTGCACGAAAAATTGCTGGTAAACTTGCAACAGGTACCTGGACACATGATTATCCCATTTCAGCTGAGGAAGCACGTTCGCTTGGTCTTCCGGTTAGCACGGATATGCCAAAGGAAGTCCTTCAGCTTATGACGCTATATCCTCAACCGGTACGCAAGCAAGGCGGCGGTGTGGAATATGTGCCTATTCCACGTTATCGTGATACTCAAAAACAATCATCACAATCGTAAAGTAAGATAGGAATGCAAAAAGTTTAATTCAAAATTTAATGATAAGGAAAGGAAAATAACTATGCCAGAATTTGGAACTCCTTTCTCCGGATTAGCAAACAATCGAAAACTTTCGGAAGAGGAACTTATCCGCTCAATCCGATTTATGATTGCTGCGGAGTATGAAGCAATTCAGTTATATATGCAGCTTGCAGAATCAACAGACAATAAGCTTGCGATTGAAGTGCTTAAGGATATTGCAGATGAAGAACGAGTCCATGCAGGCGAGTTCCTTCGACTTCTCCGTGAACTCTCTCCAGATGAAGAACAATTCTATGAAGATGGAGCTGCAGAAGTAGAAGAAGAAATCAAAAGAATGAAATAGGAACTCCTAATGATCCATTATCATGGTTGAAGATAGAAAACTCGTTTTAATTTCTATGCTTCTTAAAAACCATATTGCTTTTAAGTCGGATTCTTACTATACTTTTTCAAAAGAAAAGAGGATAAAGTAAATACGTATATATATTGATATATCAATGCATCCGGGAAGGAGAAATGTATGCCCGCAAAAAACAGAATTCTAGTCGTCGACGACGAAGAGGCCCTACGTGTTGTGTTGAGTGCGGAGCTTGAAGGGGAAGGATATCAGGTTAAAAATGCTGCTGATGGACAGGAAGCAATCAACATCCTCAGCAAAGAAGAGTTTGATTTAGTCCTTCTCGATATTAAAATGCCAAATGTTGATGGCTTCGAAGTACTCAAATTTGTAAAAGAGCGTTGGCCTAAAACAAAAGTAGTGATGTTAACAGGATTCGCAGATTTAAAGAACGCTATCGAATCAAAAAAATTGGGGGCAGAAGATTTTATCAGCAAGCCTTACGATTTGGTTGACTTGTTGACAACAGTGGAACGAGTTCTTACCAGCGCTTAAATGCGGCGTGAGGTTGAGCCGATATGCCACGTACATATCGCATTCTCATCGTCGATGATGAGGAATCAATTACATACATTCTTAAAGCTGAACTCGATGAGTTAAAAGAATTTGAATCTGATACTGCTCTCAGCGGTTCAGATGCAATGAAACTTACTCAAGGGAAGGTCTACGATGTTGTCCTCCTCGATATTAGGATGCCTCGAATTGATGGGATCGAGGTTCTAAAATTTATCAAAGAAACTTCTCCCACCACAGAAGTCATTATCCTTACAAACATTGTTGATATGAAGACTGCGTTTGAGGCTACAAAACTCGGAGCCTACGATATAGTGAGCAAACCGTACGACTACGATCAGCTTGTCTCTACAATTCGAAGAGCGATCGAACACCGTCAATTGCTTATTGATAGAGATGTTTCTGAGGCAAGCAAACCGCTCACGCTCATTGGCAATACTCCAATATTCAATGAAGTAAAACAGAAGGCATTGAAAATTGCCGCTACTGAATCATTCGTGTTAATTCAAGGCGCCAGCGGAACAGGCAAAGAACTCTTCGCACGACTCATTCACCAAAACAGCGCGCGAAAACTCAGACCTTTTATCGCAGTCAATTGCGCGGCAATGCCGGATCAGTTATTGGAAAGCGAGCTTTTTGGACACGAGAAAGGCTCATTTACAAGCGCCATTGCAACAAAGTCTGGACTTGTGGAGGTCGCCGATGGCGGTACGCTTTTCCTCGACGAGGTCGGCGATATTAGCCTCTCAACACAACCGAAACTCCTTCGTTTCCTTGAGACAGGAGAATTTCGCCGTGTTGGAGGTACAACCACAAAAGTTGTTGATGTTCGAGTTATTTCTGCAACAAATAAAAATTTACAGAAAGAAGTACAAGCGGGAAGATTCCGCGAAGATTTACTCTACCGATTGAATGTTCTCAGTTTACAATTACCGACATTGAAAGATAGAAAAAAAGATATTCCGCTTCTTGTAGAGAGTTTTCTGGCGCGAAAATCAAAAACAAAACGCATAAGTCCGGAAGCGCTTGAATTGTTACTATCGTACGATTGGCCCGGCAACGTAAGAGAATTAGAACACGTTATCGAAGGCGCAATTACTCTCTCGCAGAGTGAGGTTATCGAACCTAAAGATTTTTGGATGAATTATGCTTTTTTGAGGCAGCAGCCAATAAGCGTTTCACTAAAACAAAGCTCAGACGATCTTTCACCACTGATGTCATTAGAAGAATTAGAAAAAGTTCAGATCGAGAAAGCATTAAAGTATGTCAGTTGGAATCGGGCTAAAGCTTCAAAAATGCTCGGCATTACTGAACGAACACTGTACACCAAAATCAAAAAGTATAAAATTAAAATTCCTCATCTTGAGGATAATGAGTAACAAGCGTTTCAAAATCCTGGCAAAGAGTGAATTAAATTAAATGGTTATGCGTTGCGCTCGTATATAATGCGAATTCCATCTAACACGAGCATTGGCTCGACGTGGTGAATGGATTTGGAATAATTTGATATCAACGATGAAAAACCTCCTGTTGCAATAACTTTCGGTGCAGCTTCTTCATATCTTGCCATTTCTTTCAAAAGTCTTCCGAGCATCCCTTCCATCGCATCAATAGCTCCATATAAAATTCCTGCCTGAATACTTGCAATTGTATTTGTGTTCAATACAGTCGCTGGCAGTTCCAGAGGAATTTGTGGAAGTTGAGCGGCGCGTTGTGTAAGACTAAGCATCGATGTCTCGATTCCAGCTCCTATAACTCCACCGATAAAATCCCCGCCTGATGTTATGCAATTATAGGTTGTCGCTGTTCCAAAATCGATTACAATAATCGGTCCACCATATTTTATATATCCTGCTACCGAAGAACAAATTCTATCAACGCCAAGCGCTTGTGGATTTTCATAATTTATTTTGATCCCTAAATCGAGATTTGCTGAAATTAGAAACGGACGAAGGCCTGTTTCTTTTTCTAAAACAGCACTGATGGAAGAAGTAAGCGCAGGCACAACCGATGAAATACCAACGCTATCAATTTGAGCTTCTCCGCATTGACTTTTTAACCAATGATGAATTTCCTTTTCGATTTCTGGCGTTGGCAATGTAGTAGAAATTCTTTTTTCTTGAGACCATTCTTTTCCATTCCAGAGTGCAATTACTGTGTGTGTGTTACCAATATCTACGGCAAGGAACATTGCTCTACTCTCCATCATTATTACTGAATACCGAAACATCTCCAGCATAGAATGTTTTTGTACCTTCAGGCGTTGCTACAACAAGTCCCCCATTTACATTGATATGTTTTGCTACTCCTTGAACAGTTTTACCGTGGTGAACTATTGATATTTCTTTCCCGAGCATTGGAGTGCGCTCCTGCCATTCCGTGACCACGTCCGTAAAATCACCTTGTTGAATTTTTGGGTACAATTCGTCGAGTGAGTGAACAATATGTTGAAAGAGAGCAACTCGATCAATTGATTTTCCAACTTCAAGTTTAAGAGATGTTGGAGGAGTTGTCATTTCTCCTGGAAAGCGTTCCTGATTGACATTCACGCCAATTCCGACAACAGCGTACCGCAAAGTTTCAGTTCCAACGGCGCTTTCCAGCAATATGCCGCAGCATTTTTTTCCTTGAATAATCACATCATTTGGCCATTTGCAGTGTACCGTAATGGGAAGCATCGATTCGATGCCCCGTGCAACGCTTACCGCAGCATAGAATGGAAGGAGTCCTACGACCGTTCGGTGGAGTTGTGATTTCAAAACAAGAGAAAACAAAAGATTCTTTCCAATTTCAGATTGCCACGAGCGTCCCTGCCTGCCACGACCTTCTGTTTGATAGTCTGCAATTACTATACTGCCATCTTCGATACCTGCTTCGGCAAGAATTTTTGCGCACGCGTTCGTTGAGTCAATCTTATCAAAGACAAAAATTTTTTTTCCAATAACTCGACTCGAAAGTCCTTTGAGAAGTTGTTTCTTTGTAAGCATTATAGCAATCCTTTATCGGGGTACTTATGGGAGCAATGGCAGTTCCAATTGTTGCACACTCCAACCTAGGCAAAAGAGTAATTGCGTCAACGATACCATCTTATCATACAGCAATTTTTCTTTGGTATCAAATGGAGAGTGATAGTCTCCGTGGAAGCCGCCAAAGAAAAAAATCGCAGGAATACCATGCTGAACAAACGGATAATGATCGCTACGCCAAAAAAGGCTCGTTGGATATTGTTCGTCATTGTAGCGATAATCGAGTTGGAAATGGATTGTTCTATCGTTGGTTGCCTGCAACAGACTATCGAGGCGCTTGCTTGTTCTGTTGGCGCCGATAATGTAAATATAGTTCGACGTTATATGATTGTAATCCTTGCGCCCAACCATATCAATATTGAAAATTGTAACGATGTTCGAAAGAGGAACAGGTGAATGTGATACAAAGTATGTCGAACCAAGCAATCCATTCTCTTCGCCAGTAAAACTTAAAAAGAGAATGTTTCTTTTCAACGAGTGTGAGATTTTTGAAAATGCTTGCACCAGTTCCAACAAAATTGCACTTCCCGAACCATTATCATCAGCACCAGGATAATATGCGGTTGAATTTATCCTTCCAAGATGATCGTGGTGCGCTGAGAAAACAATCGTTTCCATATTTTTTGACGAATCATTTCCGGGAAGCAAACCGACGACATTACAGGTTCGAATGCTTGTTATTGTAGGATACTGAAATATCGAGAGTTGAAGATCATCTATAAAAAGCGGATGAGAAGATAATTGGAAATGTTGTTCTAAATTCTTATAGGAGATTTTTGAATTTTGAAGTATTTCTTTTGCCATCGAAGAAGTTGCATATATCACCGGCAAGGAAAGTTGAGAATCAGTTGATGGAAAAGATAATTTCTGCTTTTTGTTCTTCATCGTTTCTGCTAAATACGATTTGTAGAGATCGTTATCCTGTGAAGGGAAAACAATCACTGCTCGTACTTTTCGACCAATAAAACGTTGTATGCTTTCTGTTATAGAAGCAAGGTTGGAGAAATGCATCAAAAATGATTCTTGAGCGATGACAATAGCAATATCATTACAGAGCGTATCTGGTAATGTAAGGGAAAGATTGTCGTTTAACTCTCCCACAAAAACTACGGGAGCAGTGATAGAACATGGAATCGGATCGCTTACAGTAAAATCTTTTCCCACAAAATATTTTTTTGAATGAATTTTATTATAAAGGACAATGGAAGAAGTATCAAATTTATTTTTCTCTTCAAGCGAAAATTGTTGGAAGTACGTTCCGCTGTCGCCGAGCGGAAGAAGATTACATTGTTTGAAGACAGAAGCAATAAAGCGAGCCGCTTTCCATTGCCCTTCTGTTCCAGTTGCACGTCCGTCTAATGAGTCGGCGGAAAGAATTTCGACGCGCTGCTGAAGCATTTTTTTCGAGATGCTTCCATAGCCTTCGAGAGGTGAACAGTCCTGCTGAGCAAGAGCCGAATTGAATAAAGAGAGTAAAAGTAAAATTAGGATTTTCATAATATTGTGTGTGAAAATGAATCTCGAAAAACGGAGGCAGAATACCGAAAATCATTACCAAAATCAAGGGAAGACAAAAGTCGAGCTATCTGAAAATTTTTCATTTTGCTCTGACAAAGATGGAGTTGGGTTCGGAATCAATGTCAGGTCGGCTGACAATTTTACTTTCATTATTGATTTAGTACTAGCGAATTTAGCTAAATTTTTGCATTTCTACTCTGGCACAATGATTGAATTATTAAAGGCAGAAAAATAAAAAATTAAAAACCAAAAATGAAAGGAGTGATTGCTATGGTAGTCAGATTTGATGTCCCAGATGTTCTTGATGAGTTAGTTGAGGATTTCTTAACTCCAGATTTTGGAATTACAGCAACGCGTTTTCCTGCAATCGATATTATAGAAAAAGAAAATGAAGCGGTGGTTGTTGCTGAATTGCCCGGAGTTAAAAAAGAAGATGTTTCAATTAAGTTTGAAAACAACACACTGACAATCAGCGGTCAACGGAAGCCGTATGAAATTCCAAACAATGCTCGTGTGTTGTTGAATGAGAACCGTGTTCAAAATTTCTCGCGTTCTATCAGCTTTGAGTATGATGTGGATGGCGAGAAAATTTCTGCAGAGTTGAATAATGGCGTGCTTCGTGTAACTCTGCCAAAAGCAGAAACTGCACGAACTCATACTATTGAAATAAAATAAGATGAAAGGAGGGATTGATATGGCAAAGGGAACATTGACATCACT
>DAOOUW010000037.1:0-19291 GCA_035390885.1 Bacteroidota bacterium
ATTTTTGGAAGAACAACTCCGTGAAGCTCAGAAGATGGAGAGCATCGGTACGCTTGCAGGCGGCATCGCCCATGATTTCAATAACATCCTCGGTATTCTTCTTGGATATGTTACGTTGATGCGAAGGTCTGATTTTTCGCGCGAGAAAATGCAGGAGTACTTGGATATTATTGAAAAAAATATTGACCGAGGCGCATCGTTAGTTCGGCAAATTCTAACGTTTGCTCGAAAATCTGTTGTTGATTTACAACCGCTCGATGTCAATGAAGCGTTGGACGAATTAGTAACAATGCTTACGCAAACATTTCCAAAGACGATAACCATTGCACTCAATTTAGAAAAACCAGTTCCAATTCTCTCGATAGATCGCACACAATTCGATCAGGTAATCTTGAATCTATGCGTCAATGCGCGCGATGCCATGGGCGAACGAGGCACTTTGACGTTTGCCACAAAAGTTGTTAGCGGAATGGAGTTAGCACATCGAGATCCATTTATACATAACAAAACATTCCTTCGCGTTAGCGTCCATGATACTGGTTCAGGTATCAGCCCTGAAATAAAAGACAAAATTTTTGAGCCGTTCTTTACGACAAAAGGACGAACCAAAGGCACTGGACTTGGACTCTCTGTTGTCTACGGAGTTGTTAAATCGCTCGATGGATATATTGAAGTACTTTCATCGAAAGGGAAAGGCGCAACATTCCACATGTATTTTCCTGTTTCGGAGAAAAATTATACTCAAGGCGTCAATGTCGAAGAGCCGACCGATGAAAACACGGCGCCTCAAGGCAATGAAGTCATCTTACTTGTCGAGGATGAGAAAGAATTTCGTACCATCACGAAGCAAATATTGGAATCCGCGGGATACGCAGTTCTTTCCGCAAATGATGGCAAAGTAGCGCTTCACGTTCTCGAAGTCAATGCGGATCGAATAAATCTTCTCTTAACAGATATTGGATTGCCAGAGCTTTCAGGAAAAGAACTCAGTAATGTTGTAAAGAAGAAATATCCAGATATTAAGATTCTTTTTACGAGTGGATTTATCGATCAGGAATATAAAATAAAACCATTCATTGGAAAGCCATTCACGCCCGCACAGCTTCTCAGGAAAGTTCGTTCTGTTCTTGATTCCTGAATCTCTCCTTGTTTGAAAATCAGTTGAGACGAAAATTATGATGAAACTTGAGTCAAATGTTGGACATACATTTGAAGCATTTCAGCGAGTTGTGGAGCAGCTTTTGAAGCCGCAAGGCATTCCGCCAGATAGTATGCTCAATTCGTATTTCAGGGCTCGGAAATATCTTGGCTCGAAAGATCGAAAATTTATTGCTGAGAATGTATACAATGCGCTGCGTTATTACCATTGGTCAACGGCAATGGTAGAGAATGCGATCCGTTCCTTCAATGAAGAAATCTTTGATGAAGATAAACAATTCCTTACGCTTCTAATGACGATGAGTGGTGGGAGCATTCAACCATCTCAAGTACTATCGCTGTGTGAAAAATTCTTAAAGAGCGCGCAGCTTCGGCAATTTATTCCTAAAATACTTCATCGGTTTGAGCATCCGACAACGCCAGAATGGAAAGATAGAAACGAGGAGTTAGCGCTTCGGTATTCATTTCCCTTGTGGATGATCGAACGTTTCGTTCGTCGGTTTGGCGAAGAAGAAACGGAACGACTTTGTGCC
Source organism: Bacteroidota bacterium (assembly GCA_035390885.1). Classification (GTDB taxonomy): domain Bacteria; phylum Bacteroidota; class Ignavibacteria; order UBA10030; family UBA10030; genus JAOAFT01. The sequence goes on from DAOOUW010000037.1 coordinate 1,692, forward strand.
GCGCTCAATGAACCAGCGCCAATAACGATTCGTGTAAACACTTTGCTTACTACAGTTGATGCGTGTCAGGCGCGATTAAAGAGTGAAGGAATTGATTCAGTTCGTACGCGCTTTTCACCTGTTGGATTAACGCTTTCGAAACGCATGAATGCGTTCTCTCTACAGACATTTCGCGATGGTTGGTTCGAAGTGCAGGACGAAGGGAGTCAATTGATAACGTTATTCATCGATCCTAAACCGACAGATCGAATTCTCGATGCATGCGCTGGCTCCGGCGGAAAGACGCTTGCGTTTGCAGCTCTTATGAAGAATCGCGGTGAAATAGTTGCAGCGGATGTAAATGAAGTTCGTCTTCAAGAATTGAGAAAGCGTGCGCGTCGCGCTGGCGTTCACAATGTTCGTGTACAACCTGTTACAACGCTCGATGAATTGTCACCAAGATTTCATGATACCTTTGATGTAGTTTTTGTTGACGCTCCCTGCTCAGGACTTGGCACTCTGCGGCGAAATCCGGGATTCAAAATTAGTGTAACAGAAACGACGGTAGACGCTGTTTCGGCAAAGCAGCGACAAATCCTCGATTCCGTTGCTCCTTTAGTAAAAATCAATGGGATGCTTGTCTATACAACGTGCAGTGTTCTTATGGAAGAGAATGAAAATCAGATTGAATCTTTTTTGAAAAGGAATCCGCTTTTTACTCCAATTATTCCGCAATCCACTCTTGCGTCGAATCTTGATTTATTTTCTAAGCAGTTGCCGTGGTGCACATTGCTTCCGCATCTTCATCGAACGGATGGATTCTTCTGCGCGTTTCTCCGTCGTTTGCGTTGATTCTACAAATATCTTTTGATACTTTTCATTCTACGGTAAATGGTATGGCTGAAATTCTTACGCAAGACAAATCGAGCAAACGATAAAGTACAAAGATAAGGAGAAGCATTGATATGAAATATTGGATTCTTGTAGTAACGTCATTTCTTATCGTTGGATGTTCAAAACCAACCGCAGAGCAATTGTTCGAGAAAGGGCAACAGGCGCAAGTCGCTCGTTCCTATGACGAGGCGCTTACAACTTTCCAGGAGCTCATTAGCCTCTATCCTGATAGCGCCAAAACGCAGGATGCTTATTACGCCATTGGTTATATTTATCAGAACTACAAAAATGAGCCGCATTCGGCTGTCCATTATTATCGGCTGCTTGTGGAAAAATATCCGGACCACCCAACTGCATCGAATGCAGCGTTCCTCATTGGATTTATTTATGCAAACGATTTTCAGCAATATGATTCTGCTCGAATTGCGTATGAATATTTCTTGCAACATTATCCTAATAGTAGTGCAGGATTGCTGACGTCTGCGCGCTACGAGCTGGAGAATTTAGGTAAGGATCCAAGTATGCTTTTATCGGAAACAAAGAATCAGCAAAAGAAAAACACGCAAAAGAAAAAGTAAAATGGAAGAAGAAGCGTTAAAATATCTTCAGCCATCTGTAGTTGCACAAATCACATCGATGGAATTGCGAGCCCGCTTTGTTGTGGAAGGATTCATCACTGGACTCCATCGTAGTCCTTACCATGGATTTAGCGTTGAATTTTCTGAGCATCGGCAATACATGCCCGGCGATGATGTGAAGAGAATCGATTGGAAAGTCTTTGGGAAAACCGATCGGTTCTACATCAAGCAATATGAAGAAGAGACAAACGTCAAAGCGTATCTTGTTCTCGATGCAAGTCGTTCGATGGCGTTTGCATCGGCAGGAATGATTTCCAAATTTCAGTATGCTTCGTACCTTGCTGCTGCGCTTGCGTACCTGATGGTAGAGCAACGGGATGCGGTTGGTTTAACATTATTCGACGAATCTATTCGTCTCTCGCTTCCGCCGCGTGGCACAAAATCCTATCTCAAACAAATACTCATCGAGTTAGAGCGAGCGGTTCCCTCGAATTCCACATTGATAACAAATGCGCTCAATGCACTTGCGGAACAAATTCGGCGGAGAGGGTTGGTGATTGTGCTCAGTGATTTATTCGATGATCCGACGCAGATTCTTCTTGCGCTAAAACATTTCCGGCATAAAGGGAACGAAGTTCTTGTCATGCATGTTCTTGATCCACTCGAACGTTCATTTGCATTTGGCGCAGATGCTCAGTTCAAAGATATGGAAACGGGCGAGCTTCTTCCAACGCAACCGTGGCACATTCAACGTGCCTATCGAGAAACGATGAAAGAGTATCTTGAATCCATTCAGCAAAGTTGTCGCGATGCATCCATTGATTATGTGCTAATGGATACTTCTGTTCCGTTCGATGTGGCGTTGTTGGAATATCTTCATAAGCGGAAGCAATTACAATAAAGAAAGGAAACAACAATGGCAGAAACTTTTGCAAAAGAAAAAAAACGTATTGCATTCACCTCTGTTTGTGCGGCGATATTCTTAACGACATTCAAGTTTGTTATTGGCATTGCAACAAATAGTCTTGGAATCATATCGGAAGCGGCGCACTCAGGACTTGATTTACTCGCAGCCTTAATGACATATTTTGCAGTACGATTTTCTGATCGTCCAGCGGATGAAGATCATCTCTATGGTCATGGAAAATTAGAAAATATTTCTGCGTTCATTGAGACGTTACTTCTCATTGTTACTTGTATCTGGATTATCTACGAAGCTATTGGGAAATTCCTGTCCAATTCGCATAACGTAGAAGTAAGTGTGTGGAGCTTTGTTGTAATGGGAACGTCGATTATTATTGATTTCAGTCGTTCACGGGCGCTCTACAAAGTTGCAAAAAAATCCAACAGCCAGGCGCTCGAAGCAGATGCGCTCCATTTTGCCAGTGATATATGGTCGTCGCTTACCGTCATTGCTGGACTTATCTTTGTCTCCATTGGATTTCCTGAGTTCGATGCCTTTGCTGCATTGATGGTTGCTTTCCTTGTGTTATTTGTAAGCTATCGTCTTGGCAGACGCACGATTGATGCATTGATGGATCGAGCGCCAAAGGGAAAGCTTCAGAGTATCGAGCAAGCGATTCGTTCTGTTCCTGGAGTGGAAGAAGTGCGAAGTATTCGGATGCGCCCTTCCGGACCGCGATTATTTGTTGATATAGTTGTAGCAATTCGACGAACGCTTCCGTTTCATCTTGCCCATCGAATTATGGATGAAATAGAGCAGGCGATCCATGCTGTCGATCCTATTGCGGATGTTATTATCCATGCTGAACCTGTCGCGAGTAATGATGAAACGCTTGTTGATAAAATTAAAATGATTGTTATCGATCATCGTCTTCCACCGCCGCATAACCTTGAAGTGCATCTCAGTAATGGGAAATATTATGTAGATTTTGATATTGAGTATCAACCTAATCAATCTTTTGAAGATGCTCATCGCATTGCTTCTGCATTAGAGAGCCATATCATGGCTGAAATTCCAGCGATTGAAAAAGTAACAATCCATATGGAAGAATCTGAAACAAAAGAGCATGCCTTAACCGATGTTACAACAGCGCAAACTCCTCTATCGGAAAAAATACATAACCTTGTAATGCAACAAGATGGCATTGTAAAGTGTTCCGATGTAACATTACTTCAGGATGGAGATCATTTTCACCTATCGATTGTTTGTTCCTTGCCACGTACAAAAACTCTGGAAGAAGTTCATACAATTATTTCTGGAATTGAACGAACACTCTATGATAATTTTCCGGTTATACGGAAAGTTACCATTCATGCAGAGCCCACCTAACGGAAAGAAATATAAGCTGTTAGAATGATTTGCCCAAGCTCCTTATAATTTATTTTTCAGGAATTGAGAGCTTGCGAAGCGCCTTCTCAATTTGAGTTATCGCAGAATTATCCAAATCCATTCAATCCAACGACAATGATAGCATTTAGTCTTCCAAAAAGAACATTTGTAACATTGAAGGTTTATGATGCAATTGGGAGAGAAGTATCGAATTTAGTATCGGAGGAATTAGGAGAAGGGAAATATTCGGTAAAATGGAATGGAGAAGGATTGGCAAGTGGAGTATATTATTATCGGTTGCAAGCAGGAGATTTTGTTACCACGAAGAAACTGTTGTTGCTGCAATAAAACAATTGCATAATTTTTTCGATTGTGTGTCTCGATGGAAACTGTCGAGACACAGATTATGCAATGAAGATGGGCGGGGATTAAAACGCTTCCTTTCTTTGCATTTCTAAACAAAAAAGTACTCTTGTAATTGATTGAGGTTCTTTGTAGAATATGTAAAAAGAAAGAAGGCAAAAGCGTTATGGCAACCGAGGGGAAGACAATGCAGAGAATTCTTATTGTTGAGGATGAGCAATCATACCGTACATTGATTCAGCGAATTTTTGCAAAAGCGGGCTATCATTGTACAGGATGTGTTGATGGCGAGTATGCAATTGAGAAGTTGAAAAAAGAACATTTCGATTTGCTCATACTTGATTATATTTTACCAGGCAATAATGGTCTTGAAATTGTTCGGTGGCTTCGTAGGCAAAAAGATTTTACGCCAGCAATTATTATTACAGCCTATCCAACGAATGCTTTGATTGAAGAATGCAATGCCGAAAAGAATGTTAAGTTTATCCGAAAAGCTAATTTTAAACCTGAAGAAATTCTAACAATAGCATCCCAGATTTTAAGTCAAAAACAATGAAAGAACCTTCTATTGGAAAAGCATTCCTTCTTAAAAATTTTTACAGGGTTTTGTATAGCAGTCTTATCAAGCGTTCATCTTGTTCTTGCGCAAGCGCAATCATCGGACTCGGCGCTTCGCGTACTGGAAGATTATGAACATCGCATCGATGAGCTTGAAAAAGCCGTCGATGATATTTTGTGGTATCAAAGAGTTGGCGATGTCGCTTTTATTGACAAAGTGTTTATTGTTGGACCACCGCCTGCAAAAGTAAAAAGTCCTGAAATTCGTGGCGCAAACAATCCGCTAAAATTTTGGTCTTATGTCTTTATTCCACGTTCGATAGATCGCACAAAAAAATATCCCCTCCTTGTTCTTCCTCACGGTGGAGTTCATGCAAACTTTACGACGTACCATACTCATATCATCAGGGAAATGATGGCTCAGGGCTATATTGTAATTGCTCCAGAGTATCGCGGCAGTACAGGTTATGGAAAAGCTTTTTACGAGCAGATTGATTATGGCGGTTTAGAAGTAGAAGATGTCCATGCTGCAAGGAATTGGACGATCGAAAATTATTCCTTTGTTGATAGCGCTCGCGTTGGGATTGTTGGTTGGAGCCACGGCGGCTCTATTGCTTTGCTTGCTGTATTTGAACATCCTCCATGTTATCAAGTTGCATTTGCAGGCGTGCCGGTAAGCGATTTAATTATGAGACTTGGCTACTATGGCGAGGATTATAGTAAGTTTTTTACTGCTCCATACCATATCGGAAAAACCGTTGAGGAAGATTCTGTGGAATACAAACGCCGGTCACCGGTAACTCACGTGGCAAAATTACAAACGCCTCTCCTCATTCATACAAATACGAACGATGATGATGTGCACGTTGAGGAAGTTGAACATCTCATTGATGAATTGAAAGCTGCTGGGAAGGAATTTGAGTACGAAATTTTTCAGGAAGAACCCGGTGGGCATAGCTTTGACCGAATCGATACGAAAAGAGCGAAAGAAATTCGATTAAAAATTTATTATTTTTTGGGAAAATATCTACACCCTCCGCATCCATTCAAAACGATGAGTGATTTTGAACGCGCTGGGTATCAATGAAGTAATTCTCTTCAATGGCTTTTATCATAAAAATTTTTCATAGAATGAAGTCGTAATTATACTAATACAACAGAAAGGAATACTATGTACTGGATGAAACTGTTGGCAAAATTCGTAAAGATTCTTCGTGATGGGCAAACGCCAGCGCAAATTGCAGGCGGTTTTGCACTTGGCTCTATCATTGGTTTTTCTTCGATGTTTACTTTACAAGGAGCTGTTGTATGGCTCATTATTCTTGTACTCAATGTCAATCTCACAGCAGCAATCCTTGGACTTACAGTGTGCAGTCTTATCGCGTACATCTTTGATCCGCTTTTCCATCAACTTGGATATTATCTTCTTGTTGAAGTGGATGCGCTTCAAAATTTTTGGATAATGCTCTACAATGCGCCGATTGCTCCGCTTACACGTTTCAATAACACTGTTGTGCTTGGAAGTTTTGTATGTGCGATAATCTTCTTTGTGCCAATCTATTTTGGGATGAAGAAATTCGTCATAGCTTATCGCGCAACCATTGGCGCGAGCGTCCAAAAATTCAAAATTTATCAAATCCTGAAAAGCAGCTCCCTCTATCAATGGTATGAACGCATACGGACTCTGGGAGATGTGCTATGAGGAAGAAATTCGTTTACTTTGTACTCGTACCGTTTATTATCGTCTGTATTATTCTTTATTTCTTTCTCGATCGCTGGGTCGAATCAGGAATCGAGTATGCTGGCGAGCAAATCGTTGGCGCAAAAGTCGAAATCGATGATCTCGATTTAACGTTGAGTCCTTTGGGTGCAAAATTCAAACGTCTTCAGGTAACAGATCCACACGACGGATGGAAGAATCTCTTTGAAACCGGGAAAGTTCAATTTGCAGTTGACTTCGGGCAATTGCTTCGGGGAAAGTACATCATTGAAACAATGGAAATGAATAATTTAATCCTAGGTACTCGCCGTTCAACGAATGGGGCAATTCCAAAGCCTCCTAAGAAAGTCAAAGAAGAGCCGTCAGAGCCATCGGCGGCGAGCAAGTTTTTGGCAGAACGACAGCAGCAAGTTATGCAATCGTTCGACATCGAAAAAATCAAAAAGAATTTGAAACTCGATACTCTCCTCAATCCAGCGAATCTTGCGACAATTCGTCTCCTCGATTCGTTGAAGGAACAAATTGATGGGGCGGAGGTTCAGTGGAATACTACGCTCGCTGAGTTTGAGCAATCGAAGCAAAAACTCTCAGATATCGAAACGACAGTAAAGAAAATCGATGTCAATGCAATCAAAGATATCAAAGATGCGACGGAGGCTCTTAACAGCGCAAAGATCGCCCTTGCAACCGCACAGGAAGTCAAGACAACTTTTACCGAGAGGAAAAAAGCTCTTACCGCCAGCGTCGATGACTTTTCTCACTCAATCGCTTCAGTTGATAATGTTGTGAAAGAGGATTATGAGCGAATTCTTAGCGCCGCGCATTTACCCGATGTTTCAATGAAAGGAATATCCGAAACCTTGCTTGGCAAGGAAATGCTTTCAGAAGCGGCACAATATCTTCACTATGCTGAGATAGCTCGCTCGGCTATAAAAAATTCATCTAGTAAACCAGAAAAGGAGAAGCCAAAACGTCTCGAAGGACAGACGATTCATTTTCCAGTGGAGAGAGCTTATCCAAAACTCTGGATTAAAAAAATTCGCATCTCTGGCGGTACCGATCAACATCAAGATCCAGACTTCTTCTATGCGAAAGGCGAAGTGAAAAATATTTCGAACGATCAAAGAATTACCCATGTTCCATTAACGGTTGATTTGCTTGCGACACGTGGAAATGAAGTTACGTTGACGATGAACTTCCTCTTCGATCGTACTCGTCAAGCGTCGTACGATCGCTATGCCGTTCAACTTGCCGGGCTGCCAGTTGCAACGATGAAAATCGGTGGAGCTGATTTTCTGCCATCGAAAATAACGAACGCAAGAATGGATGCAAGCGTTACCGTCGAAATTCCTGATCAGGGCTTCGAGAGCAAGGCAAAAGTTCTTTTCTATAATTTTGATGTTGTTTTTGATCAACCTCCTTCAACGATGGTTGAACGAATTGTCTACAATGTACTCTCGCCAATCGATAAACTCTCTGCGCTCATTCGGATGTGGAAGAATGAACAAAAATTTGATATTGCTTTTGAAACGGATCTCGATGATAAGCTTATAACAGGGATGAAGCAGGCAATTGGCGATGAACTTGCTCGCATTCAAAATGACCTTCGCAATAAACTTAATGCCACTGTCGCGGAGAAACGAAGAGAAGTCGAAAAACTTTATACAGAAAAAAGAGAAATGGTGTTGGCAAAAGCTCAAGAGTATGAAACAACTGTGAACGAAAAACTCACATTTATCGAAAACAAGAAAAAAGAACTCGAGCAACGAATCGAGGATGAGAAAAACAAACAAACAGGAGCCGTCAAGAAAAAGGCGGAAGATCAGTTAAAGAATTTGCTGAAGGGGAAATAAGTTAAATATCGAGTTATAGACGGTGGCTGAAGAGGTTAAAAACCAAATCGAAGCCACCGTCGTAGTTCAGCTAATTGATTCTTCTCAAGTGCATAATTTTGGATTATGCGCTTTGTTTTCCTTTTGGAATTTCATCCCAGATTCGTATTGTCAACCAGATGCCAATAATAGCGAATGGAATTAAAAAGATTGGCCAGAAATTCCAGTTCCATGTTGTGATAAATCCCAATGCGAGAGATTGCAAGCCGGTTCCCAAATAAACCATTCCATCGATAAAACCGACTGCTGTTGCAGCAGCGCGCTTCCCGCCGAAATCCATTGTAGCAGTTCCACTCAACATACCATGCGTTCCAATAACAAAAAATGAAACGACCGATGCAAAAATTCCGAGCAGCATAGGATTACTTCCAATTGTAAAGCTCATCCCAATTGTTGCAATAAGGAGTCCTATGTAGAGAATTCCTGCAACTGGAGCTCGACGAGAGCCAAAGAGAGCATCGGACATCCATCCTGCAATTAAGCCGCCAAATATGCCTGCAATAGAAAGAATGGTTCCCCAATTGTTTAACCAGAAATTCCATTCTGAAGCAAACATTGGCGCAGCAGTAATTTGTTCTTTTGCATATATCGGAAACCAGTGCATAATGCCATTGCGCAATACCCCCGTACAAAATTCAATCATTCCAATTGTGATAATAATTGGATTTGTGAAAATGCGAACGAGCACTTCCTTTACGCCAATTGTTTCTTCAGTTTCACCTGAGGATGCATCGCCAGTATCGAAATCCTGAAAGCCGGCTTTTCTGGGAAAATCTTTTAGGATGAAGATGTCAAGGAGAACCCAGAAGAGCAGAATTGCTGCGGGAATAAAAAATACAAGCCAGTATTGCGGTTGTTGTGGATTGAGAGATTCAGTAAAGTTGACGATGTATTGGCACCAATCGAATGCAAAATACAATCCAAGTGAAATGAGGATACCAAAAATGCCGCCGAATGTACCGCGTTCCCTGACGTGGAACCATGCGGAATTTACCTTTACAATTGCAACAGCGCCATAGCTCTGGAAATACATATTCAATCCGTATGCAATACTGAGCGCCACTGTCAGGTTGAGATTCCAGCCGAGACTGAGAATTCCCAGCACAATCACTCCCATGACAATATTCATCAAAGCAGAACCTGACGCTCCGATGAGTATTGATTTCTTGCCGCCGATTCTATCGGTGAGAGGTCCGTTGATTAAAAATGAAAATGCGTAAACTAAAGTGCCTGCGGCGAAAATAATTCCAAAATCTTCTTTTGTCATTAAATTGCCCAGGGCATTTTTGCTTACGGTGAGATTGTATCGAGCCATATAAAGAAAGGCGTAGGTTAATCCCAGAGGAAACCAGTTAAAGAATCTTCTTCTGCGAAATGCAGCGCTATGTTTGGGGGCTGAAAAAGTTTCTGTGTCCATGATTTACCCATCGAAAATGTGGAACATATTTTTGTTGGTTTAAGATACAGAAGGCTTCAATAAAATGCATCGAAAAATTGAGGATGCTTCGCAATTTTACACATATTGTACGATGTCGAATATTCGACAGAAGTCAAATTATATTCACCTTTTCATAATTATACAAAAAATAACAAGTGTCCCAAAATGATAAAAGTGCGTAAAATGATAGAAAATACATTAGAGGAAATCTTTACGATATGGCATAAGAATTGAGTTCATAAAATAGAGGAATAATTCTCAAAATGATGTACCACACATAAAAAGGAATAAGTCATGAAAAAAATTTTCAGTATTTCAATGATATTTTGCCTTTTAGCGAGCCCAATTTTTGCGCAAGGCAAACGCGGAACGCAAGATGAAGCAAAAGCAATGGTAAAGAAAGCGATCGAATACTATAAAGCAAATGGAAGAGAAAAAGCATTTGCTGAATTCAGTAATCCTCATGGGAAATTTGTCGATGGCGATCTCTACATATTTGTATATGATCTTCAAGGAAAATGTCTTGCCCATGGAGGCAATCCAAAAATGATTGACAAAGACCTTATCCTGATGAAAGATGCCGATGGAAAAGCATTTGTGAAAGAGCGGATTGAAATTGCAAAGACCAAAGGATCTGGCTGGCAGGATTATAAATTTAACAATCCTGTTACAAAAGAAATTGAAAAGAAGACGGCGTATGTCGAAAAAGTCGATAATGTCATTATTGGGTGTGGCGCCTACAAAAAGTAATATTCAATAGTACTGAAAAACATCATAAGGAAATGTATATGAAACATCGAATGTATGTACTCATCATTTTAGCGCTTGTTCCCGTCACTCAGGTATTTAGTCAGGGGAATGATTCCTGCTCTAACACAATAAAGGAACTCCAGGCTCGAATCGAGAAGTTAGAAAAATCTCAGAAATCGCTCGTCAGTGTTAGTGGGCAAATTTTTGGTTCGTACAGTTACAGCACGTTCGGAACAAATGGAAAAGAATATAACAAGTTTGACCTTGATAGATCATACATCACTGTTCGCGGTTCAATAGCGGATCGATGGTCGATGCAGTTGACGACCGACCTCTATCGTGGAGCCGATACAAATACATACTATAAGGGTTTTGGCGTAAGAATGAAGTTTGCGTATTTGGAATATTCTCCGGATAAATGGTCATGGCGATTTGGACTTATTCCAGGTCCATTCCATTCCGTAGAAGAATTAGCATGGAAATACCGAGGTGTTGCACAGACAGGAACAGATCGATATGGTTATTTTGCCACAGCAGATTTGGGTATATCGGGTTCTTACAAATTGCCCAGTGGATATGGAGAACTTGGAGCAGGAGTTTACAATGGAAAAGGATATACAAGTCCTGAAACGGATAAATATAAAGACATTGCATTCCGCGCCTCTGTAAATCCGTTTCCTTCGCATCAGTTGCTTCGTTCATTGATGGTCGCTGGCTTTACAACGATTGGATATGAGAATGGAAAAAAATACTCAGGGCTTCCGAAGAATCGCTACGGCGTGTTAGGATATTATAGTTACTCCATTGCTTCGATTGGAATTGAGTACGGTACAAGGACTGATGCGCCAACGCACCCCGACACGACGAAGACAGGTTCGTTCACAAGTGTATTTGGAGAAGTGCAATCTCCGTGGAATTCGTTGGACGCTTTCTCGATTATCTGGCGATATGATTTTGTCGACCCAAATACTTCGAATGATAACGATGGATACGACTTTGCTGTCGTAGGAATTACGTATAAACCGAATAAACGGATTACCTTTGTTGCAGATTATCAGGGTACTGTTGCTGAAACAAAGAACTTGAAAACCACCGCCGGCGGATATGTTGATTATGATGCTCGATACTTTATTCATATGATTGTTTCACTGTAAATGGGTTGAAAAGCATTTTTATGGAAGGAAAAGCAATGTGGGAATTCTTATCAAAGATTAGCCTAGCGAAGAAGTTATTCCTTGTCCCACTCGTTGTACTCGTATGTTTGTTGATAGTGAGTATATTGACGATTGTTCAAATGCAGGGACAACGAAATTTGATTGACAAACTTGCTGACGAATTAGCAATCTCGACAGAACTAAATCAAACGCAAGAACTTCTATCAAAATCAACAGGGGGATTATATCAATTTATTACGTGGAGCCGGGCAAAGTATGATAATTCAAAGATATCATTGTTGGTAAAAGGAATTCAAAAAGATATCGATGATGCGCGAAGCATTGTACAGAAACTTGCGGCAACGGCTGCCAATGATAAAACAGCTCGAGATTACAGAGCAACTATTGAACTGATTGATAAATATCGTAACGGTGTGACATCGGTTATTGATTTAGCCTCCTTCGATCTTAATACCGCAACAATGGCAGTTGGCTCAGTCGATGAACTATATGCAGAACTTGATTCAAGAGTAGCACAAATTCAATCAGAACGAAAAGATGAAATAGAAAAAGAACATGCGGAAGCATCGCAGGCTGTCTCTTCGACAATCACGGGGTTACTTTTAATAGTGATAATTGCAATTGTATTGAGTATAGTTCTTGTTACCTCAATTAATCGGTCGATTATGCGCGTCGTTCAATCGATCAGTGATGTTGTTCAAGCTGTTGCTGATGGAGATTTTACAAAATCTATCGATGTCGAAAGTCAGGATGAACTTGGGAAAATGGCATCCAACGTCAATGGAATGGTAGAAAAACTGCGGAAAGTGTTGGCGGAGATTTCAACATCCACAGAAATTATAGTTGAATCCACGTCGGAAATTAGTTCGAGTACAGAAGAAATGTCTGCAGGGGCGCAGGAGCAGACAAGTCAGGCAAATGAAGTGGCAAGCGCAGTAGAAGAGATGGCAAAGACCATCGTGGAGAATTCTCGGAACGCAACGCAGACGGCAGAAACAGCGCGGAAGTCACGCGATACTGCAAAAGATGGAGCCGTTATTGTTCGTAAGACAGTTGAGGGAATAAAACAAATTGGAGAAGTTGTCAATCGTTCAGCAGAAACCGTTCAGTCATTAGGAAAGGCGAGCGATCAAATTGGAGAAATCATTAGCGTTATTGAAGATATTGCGGACCAGACAAATTTGCTTGCACTGAATGCTGCAATTGAAGCGGCTCGCGCAGGAGATCAGGGACGAGGATTTGCTGTTGTAGCAGACGAGGTGCGGAAACTTGCCGAACGCACTACGAAAGCGACAAAAGAAATTGCTACAACCATCAGACGGATTCAAACGGAAACACAGGGCGCTGTCGAGTCAATAGCGGAAGGTACAGCAAAAGTAAATTCTGGAATTTCATTAGCAGATCAGGCAGGAGCAGCTTTGCAGAATATTGTCGATATCAGTCAGCAAGTAACTGATATGATAAATCAGATAGCGGCGGCAAGCGAACAGCAATCGAGCGCCAGCGAACAAATTAGCAAAAACATAGAAGCTATCTCGACTGTTACACAGCAAAGTGCGAACGGCATTCAACAAATTGCGCGTTCGGCAGAAGATTTGAATCAACTCACTGAAAAAATGCACGAACTTATTGAAATGTTTCATTTTGAAAATGAGAGTAAAAAGGAAAACATAAAGGTACAATCAATGAGAAATAATACTGCACGGCAACGGCTGGGCGTGCATTAACCTTTGTGTATTTCCTTATTAATTCACTGAGGCTCAAACAAATAAGAAAGGAGGGTTGAATGATCAATGCAAGAGATATTCAATTGTTAGCCGAAAGGATAGCGCAGCTTTCCGACAATCATCAGTGGATATCCGAAGCAATGAAGCATGCAGCAGGATTGAAAAGCAGAATTCAAGAGCAGGAGCAAGATCCAACCAAACCTCCAGTAGCGCCGCCGAATCTCATAGATTTTTCGGATTTGTCTAAGTCGAAGCTATTGTAACTGTTATTGGTGTGGGGGCAGAAGCAAAGGAAGCCTGCTCATTACGGTGTGGGAGGATGTAAAGCATTCTCCCACTAATTTTATTGTAATATTAACTGAAGGCTTTTTCTGTATTCTCAATTCGATAGGAATGAGTGATTGAGGCGCTCGGTTCTAATTGAGCAGAGACAGAACAATATTTTGTTCGTGAAAGTTCAATAGCTCGTTCTACATCTTCCGGCTTTATATCATTTCCATAAAGCACATATTCAATATGGATAGATGTAAATTTTTTTGGATGTTCATCCGCTTCTACGCCGGAGACGTTGCATTCGTAAGCAACAAGCGGCGCTCGTTTTTTCTTGAGAATCGAAATGACATCCATCGAAGTGCATCCAGCCAGCGCAATAAGTAAAAGTTCTTTTGGCGATGAGCCTGCTTCACTTCCGCCGTTTTCTTTCTTTGAATCCAGAACGACCCAGTGATTGCTTTCGCCTTTGGCAACAAGGGCGCTGCCTTGAAGCTGTCTGAGAGTAATTTTCTTTTCCATAGTCGTCAATAATTATGTTATGGTTTTGCGTGCCGTGAATTATAAAAAACGAGAATTGATTTGCTCGCTCTTGATTCTTATTTAGTACTATGAACTTCTTCCAATACTAAAATAATTTTTGACTCTGCTTTGAACATTTCTTCACAGGATTATACAAAGAAAGAGATAAAATGTAAACATCGTTGATGAATACAGTTACCTTGCAGCAATTCTTTTCGACATAAGTTCAAGATTACAAAACAGAAGCATAGGCTTTGAACTTATCCTATTCATCATGTTCTCTCGTCTGTTTCTTTGTCGAAATTTTTAGAGGAACGTAAAGAGGGCAAAAGCCAATGATGCTTGTTGCAAGAAGAACGACGGCAACAATGATTGCCACAATACCAAGAGTTCCGGAAATTATATTCGTGAAGTACAACGCTCCAAGCGCAAGAGCAAGCAACGCTCGAATTATTCTATCCGTTGAGCCTATATTGCATTTCATATTTTTATCTTCCTTTCTTTTTAAGATAAGATGCGCACTTGCAGGGAAAAGATTCGAGACAACATTGAAAATCGTTGCAAATGCAAGGCTTGTACTTGCCCAAAAACCAAATCTTTCATACTTTGAGATAGGTAACAATCTTGAAGGCATGTTTAACACAAAGGATAATAGACTATGAAGATTGCAGTATGTATTAACCACGTTCCTGATACGGCAGCGAAAATCAATGTTGCTGGCGATGGAAAAAATATTGACAAGAATGGCGTTGCATTTGTTCTCAATCCATACGATGAATTTGCCATTGAGGAAGCGCTGAGGATTAAAGAGAAAAACGGCGGCGAAGTCGTTGCCATATCTTTGGGAACTGACGCTCATAAAGAGACATTGAGGAAAGCATTAGCAATGGGAGTCGATAAAGCCGTGCTATTGAAAGATGACGCTCAACGTGATTCGTTTGGAATTGCCAGCGCGCTTGCAGAGTATCTTAAAGAGCTCTCGCCTGATATTATTTTCTGCGGAAAGCAATCCGTTGATGGCGATGATGCAGCCGTTGGCATGATGATTGCTGAAATGCTTGGTTTGCCATCGGTTTCTGTGGTTGTAAAGTTGGAACTCAATGGTGCAAAAGCAGTCGCCGAACGTGAAATCGAAGGTGGACGAGAAAAAGTTGAGGTAACGCTTCCGGCAGTTTTTACAGCGCAGAAAGGATTGAACGAACCGCGATATCCTGCGTTGAAAGGAATTATGGCAGCCAAGAGCAAACCAATCGAAGAGCGAACGCCTGCGCCAGCACAACCTCTGGTAGAGATCGTTGCAATGCGTAAACCGCCTTCGAAAGGCGCGGGAAAAATTGTAGGTACGGATGTCTCTGCCGTGCCAACGCTTGTCGAGCTGTTACACAATGAAGCAAAAGTCATATAAAGTGAAAAAGATTATGGAGAATCGAAAATGAAAATTATTGCATTTGCGGAACAACGTGATGGAAAATTGAAGAAAGCGGCATGCGAAGTCGTATCTGCTGCACGAATGATAGCCGACCAAACACAAGGTGAAGTTATTGCAGTTGTTATTGGGGATACTGTTGAAGGAATTGGAGAAGGTTTAAGTAAGTATGGCGCTCACCGAGTACTTACCGTATCGGATCCAAAATTAAAGTTTTATTCACCAACAGCGTATGCAAAAATTCTTGCTGAGATTGCAACGCAGGAACAAGCATCGGTTGTGATGATGAGCGCAACGGCAATGGGAAAAGATTGTGCGCCGCGTGTTGCGGTAAAACTCAAAGCTGGCTATGCGGCAGATTGTACAGCTCTCCGTATCGAGAACGGTGAATTTATTGCAACGCGACCAGTCTATGCAGGGAAAGCATTGACAGATGTGAAATTTAATTCCCAGGTTAAAGTGGTAACTCTTCGTCCAAATGTGTTTCCTGTTAAGACATACGATGGTCAACAAGCAACAATGGAGGCAGTTTCGATTCCGCTTAATGATAGCGATTTTGCCGCTCGCACAGTAGACGTACTGCAAGGGAGCGGTAAATTAGATGTTGCAGAAGCTGATATTATTGTTACCGGTGGACGAGGGCTAAAAGCTCCAGAAAATTTTGCAATGATAGAAGAGCTTGCAAATGTTTTAGGCGCTGCAGTCGGAGCTTCTCGTGCAGTTGTCGATGCAGGCTGGAGACCGCACGAAGAGCAAGTTGGACAAACAGGGAAAACCGTTGCTCCATCACTCTACATTGCTGTTGGAGTTTCGGGTGCGATTCAGCATGTTGCAGGTATGTCTTCATCCAAGTATATTGTAGCTATCAACAAGGATAAAGATGCACCGATTTTCCAGATTGCTGATTACGGCATTGTTGGAGATGCATTTGAAATTGTTCCAGCATTAACACAAGAACTCAAAAAGCAATTAGGGAAGTAAAAGATGTCCAGTGAGGACAAAGTACAGGTTGATATTTTAGGATTGTCAACGAGTCCGGCGAGCGGCGGCGCGTATGCGTTGATCTTGAAGGAGGTCAATGGTCCGCGCCGTCTCCCGATTATTATAGGCGCATTCGAAGCTCAATCAATAGCGTTAGAGATCGAGAATATCAAGCCGCCGCGACCGCTGACTCACGACCTGATGAAATCGCTCATCGATGCGCTTGGCGGTGATTTGATTGATGTAACGATCAATGACTTACGCGATGGTACATTTTATGCGCGTTTGAATTTGGATACTCAGGAAATTGATTCCCGACCGAGCGATGCCATTGCGCTTGCGGTACGTTTTGGCGCGCCAATTTATGTAGCAGAGAAAGTAATGGATGAAGCTTCCTTTATTCCTGAAAATGAAGAAGATGAAAAAGCGATTCCGCCTTCACAAGAGCCTAAATCCGATGAGGCAATTCCAGCGCCATTATCCAAGCTCGAACAACTTCAGAAAAATCTCGATGAAGCTATTGCAAGAGAAGACTACGAGCGCGCTGCCCAGCTTCGGGACGAGATTAAAAAAATCCTCTCTCAAAATTCTTAGTTTTAGCAAGTCGTAACATTTCATTCATCATTTTTCTTAAAAGATGTGATAAGTATTTCCCTCTGTTGAGATAATTAGTGTTGTGTAATTGTGGCTTCGATATGAGCTATCGCTCTACTCAGCCACTGTCAGCGACTTCGGTTGCCGAGTAGCCGTAGGCGTATCGAGGCAACAGACTACTCTGGTTTTTTCTCATCCACGGGTAAACCCGTGGTCGTAGATATAATTTTACTCATTCATCATTTATAATCTGCGTTCATCTGCGCAATCTGCGTGAAAAATATCCCTTGACTTTTTGCACATAATATTCCAAAATATTTCCATCAAAGATGGGAGGTTCAATTAAGGTTTTTTTCTGTAACCTTAATAAGTAAAGAGAACAATAAAAGAGGCAAAAGAACACACTGAAGAAGGACTCTCTCTATGACTCGCCAATGGAT
>DAOOUW010000038.1:0-18319 GCA_035390885.1 Bacteroidota bacterium
TATAATTCTGTTTTTGGATATTACATAGAAATTACAAATACTCATCGAGAGAAAGTCCCAGCGAATTACATTAGGAAACAGACGCTGACAAATGCCGAACGATACATTACACCAGAATTAAAAGAGTATGAAGAAAAAATTCTCCATGCAGAGGAAAAAATTGTTGCACTCGAAATGCAGTTGTTTACAGAAGTTCGGCAAACAATTGCACACCGTGCGGAAGC
Source organism: Bacteroidota bacterium (assembly GCA_035390885.1). Classification (GTDB taxonomy): domain Bacteria; phylum Bacteroidota; class Ignavibacteria; order UBA10030; family UBA10030; genus JAOAFT01. Next base: position 225 of record DAOOUW010000038.1, read on the forward strand.
AATTCAACAGGATGCGCAGTGCATCGCAACGCTCGATTGTCTTCTTTCCCTTGCAACCGTAGCTTATGAAAACGACTATGTTTGTCCAGTCGTTGATAATTCCTCCAGAATTGAAATTCATGAAGGCAGACATCCCGTGGTCGAAAAATTGTTACCGCCGGGCGAGCATTACACGCCAAATGATGTATTCCTTGATACGGAGGAGAATCAAATTGTTATTCTTACCGGACCGAACATGAGTGGAAAATCCAGCTATCTTCGTCAAGTTGGACTCATCGTATTACTTGCTCAAGCGGGAAGTTTTGTTCCAGCCAAGCAAGCAACAATTGGAGTTGTCGACCGCATTTATACTCGGGTTGGCGCGAGCGATAATATTACCTCCGGTGAAAGTACTTTTCTCGTCGAAATGCACGAAGCGGCAAACATTGTAAATACAGCAACAAAGAAAAGTCTCATTCTCCTCGACGAAATTGGACGAGGCACAAGTACATTCGACGGTATTAGCATTGCGTGGGCTTTGACGGAATATATTCATGAACACATTGGAGCAAAAACGCTCTTTGCAACACACTACCATGAACTCAACGAGCTAGCGGACAAATTTCCACGAATCAAAAATTATAAAGTTGATGTAAGAGAGTACGGCGACAAAATTATTTTTCTCCATAAAGTAATGCCGGGTTTTGCCGATCATGCTTACGGCATTCAAGTTGCTCAGATGGCTGGAATACCGGATGAAATTATTGAGCGCGCAAAACAAATCCTCCAGAATCTTGAGAGTTCAGAGTTGCGCCTTGCATCTTCTCCTCAAGAGCAAAGAGAATCAATTCAGACTCTCCAGCTGACGATGTTTGATTCCAGTGAATACAGAATTCGGGAAACCCTTGAATCTATAGACATCAATTCTATGACTCCTCTCGAAGCCTTGCACACCTTAGCGCAGCTTATTGAAATTGTAAAGAAAATGAAATAATGCAGTTATCACAGAAACGGAAATCATTTAGAAAGAATCTATGAATACAGAAAAACAGCTTATTCTCTCTCGCCACAAACTTCACCACATCAAAAATCTTATTATCGATCCTGAACTCTTCGAGCAAAAATTTGCTCCACATTGCTCAATGACTCATTGTAATGGAACGTGCTGCCGTGATGGCGTGCTTCTGGATGTAAAGGAGAAAGAAAAAATTCTTGAACACACTTCCCTGGTACATAAATATATGGAGCCAAACCAGCTCCACAATCCAGAGCAATGGTTCGATGAGGATATCCAACCCGATCCTGACTTCCCGTCGGGCGTATGCGATGGAACCGCAACTGCAAATGGCGGATGTGTTTTCCTAAACAGCAAGGGGTTGTGTACACTTCAAATTGCTTCAACGTCTGAAGGAATGGGTAAGTATTCATTGAAGCCATTCTATTGCTTTGCATTCCCACTAACTCTTGATGGCGGCGTTCTAACAATCTATGAGCGAGAGTTCACAAATCGAACGGAGTGTTGCAGTTCTGTTGAAAATGGAATATTATCAATCCTTGATATCTGTCGCGAGGAATTGGAATTTATGCTTGGAGCTGAAGGTGCGCAGGAATTCGAAACGCTCTATAGAAAATATTGCAAACAAAAAGTATTACAATAGCAAAGAAAGGAATTATTCCTAACGTTCTCAAATATTACAGAATGAACATTGCTGGAAAAAATATGGATCAAAGAAGATTATTCCGAACAATTGAAAGTTTTGCATCTCAGAATTTTAGAACTGAGAAGGACTTGCTCAAACACGTGATGAATGAAATTGTCAAGAATGAAGACATTCATCTTAAAGGCGGGCGACTCTGGCAGTACGAACGCTCGACCGAATCGTACCGATTGATTCATCAAATTGGTCAAATAGAAAGGTTGAATCCTGGATACCATATTTCGGTTTCACGTTATCCGATGTTCCTCCAGCTTGGCGAACGTCGTAGTATTATTGCAAATGAAACCGATAAGTACTTACGCAAGAAAGGAATTGAGAAGTTTTCGGCGACTGGCATTGGCGATAAAGTCCCGTATCGGAATACCTTTGTATTTCCGTACGTGATGGCTTTTAGTTCCGATTACTTAGATCAAAATCTTTTGCTCGATCTTAATATTATCAGTCTTGCAGTAACAGCGGTTTTACGGAATAAACGCATCCAACAAACAGCGGAGCAACTTGCTCAGGATATTGACAAGGCTCGTGAGATTCAGGAAAGTATTCTTCCAGAACCTTACATCCGATTCTATTACTACGATGTTTATGGTATTTCCAAACCCGATAGAATTGTTGGAGGCGATTTCTTCGATTATCTCTTTGGCGACGAAGCAAAGGACAGACTTAGTATCGTCGTTGGCGATGCCGCAAGTAAAGGATTCCGTGCGGCAGCGCAGGCGTTGTATGTTGTCGGAGCTGTACGAATGGGAATTGCGCATCAAACGAAAACTGCAGCGTTAATGTCGAGCATCAATAAAATTGTCAATCGCTCATTCTCAGAAGAGCAATTTGTCTCGATGTTCTATGGCGAGCTTACGGATGGACAAAAAGGATTGATGCTCTATTCTAACGCAGGACACAATAGTCCAATTGTTTATCACTCTACCGACAATGTCATAGAGCTCCTTGAGCCAACCGGTCAAATCCTTGGTCCATTTGCAAACGCAAGATATCGCATTGAAAGTACTATGTTAAAGAAAAACGATGTGGTGGTAATCTATACCGATGGTATTACAGAAGCGCGTGGGATCGATGGCGCAGTGTATGGCGAACAGCGTCTTATCGAGCAAGTTCGAACGCTTGCTTCAAAGGGCGCGCAGCAAATTTGCGAGAGAATTATGAACGATGTAGAAGTATACTCCGAAGGTGCGGAGTATTCTGACGACAAAACTATTGTCGTCATCAAACGAACTCAGTAGTGGGGTTTTGATATTCAATGATGTAAAAAAATAGAAAAGAGAGGAGACAAAATGACTGAACAAAAATTTATTGGTACTGTTATTTCGGTAACGAGCGGAATAGTTACAGTGTTGCTTGACCAATCTATAACGACGCTCAAGCGAGAGATTAATGGGAAAAGCTACTTCATCGGGCAAATTGGTTCTTACATTCTTATTCCAATGGGTTCTTTCGTTCTTGTTGGATTAACGAATAAGTTAGAGAAGCGCGATGTTATCATCAATGGGACAAGTCAGCAGCGATATATTCTTGAAGCATCGCTTGTTGGAACAGTAAAAGGAGGACGATACGATCGAGGAGTTTCATACTTTCCGTCGGTCGATGCTCCGGTTTTTCTGGCGGAAGATGTCGATCTCTCGGTTGCATTTTCGATTTTTCAACGATATGGATTCTCTGTGGGGAATGTCTCATTGTTTGAAACACAACGTGCGTTTCTCGATGCGAATAAATTTTTCGCAAAACATATCGCGATTTTAGGCTCGAGCGGATCAGGAAAATCCTGTACTGTTGCGTCTATTCTCCAAAAAGTTGCGGTTTTCCCTGATACAAATGTTATTATTCTTGATATTCACAATGAATATAAACCAGCGTTTGAAAACGCGAATTATATTCGCGTCGCCGATTTCGAATTGCCGTTCTGGCTTATGAATTTCGATGAGCTTTGTGAAATGTTCATCGACAATCGAGATGAAAATGCATCTACGCAAATCACGGTTCTAAAAGACCTTATCATAAATTCCAAGCGGGGAAAAAATCCTCAGATGTCTCCCTTTATTACCATCGATACGCCGGTGTACTATGACTTAAGCGAGATACGCGCAAAAATTCAATATATGGATACCGAAAAAATTACGCTCGGAGGGGGACAAACGAAAGATGGTCCTTTCTATGGGAAGTTCACACGGTTCCTTGTGCGCCTTGACGGCAAACTTAATGATCCGCGATATGAATTTATGTTTCGACCCAAGAAGTATCTCGATTCAGCAAAGTTTAATGACTTTATGACAAATATTTTTGGGATTGAGGGGAAAGCGAAAATTACGATCCTTGACCTCAGCGGCGTTCCATTCGATGTCGTCAATACTATTGTGTCGGTACTTGCGCGTACTATTTTTGATTTCAACTTCTGGAATCCAAATCGGCGCGAATTTCCTATTCTCCTTGTCTTCGAAGAAGCGCATAATTATCTCCCAAGCGATATTCCATCTGCAGCGCGTCGTACTGTCGAACGCATTGCAAAAGAAGGAAGGAAATATGGCGTGTCTATCATGGTTGTTAGTCAACGGCCAGCGGAAGTTTCTGAAACTATTCTTTCCCAATGCAGCAATTACGTTGTCATGCGCTTAACGAATCCGCACGATCAAGATTATGTTCGACGACTTGTGCCGGATACTTTTGCAAGCCTGATCGAGGTCCTTCCATCGCTCCGTCAAGGAGAGGCTCTCCTTGTTGGTGAATCCACGCCAATGCCGCTTCGTGTTCAGATCGATCTTCCAAATCCTGAACCTGATAGCGGTGATATTAAGTTTTACGAGAAATGGAAAAAGAGCGATTCACATACGCAGATTGATAAAGTTATCAGCCGCTGGTGGAAACAGGAAAAAGACTAATCTCTGCCTTAGGACGAAAGCGGATATTTATTCAACATCGATTGCCTGACGGTGGCTGAGGTGAGCGACAGCTCGTATTGAAGTCAATATTATTTAAATTTTTTTTGTTTGCTATATAGAATGATTTTACTGTTTACTGATCCCGCCACCACCGAACATAAGGCGAATATAAGGACCGGTAATACCAACTTTGGGACCACCAGAGATATCGGTTCCATCCAGCAGCTCCCAATTGCCTTTGCTCGGGGAATAGGTATAGCCTAAGCGAATTCCCACCATTATTCCTCCTGCTCCTTTTTCATCCTTTCCAAGTACCAATAGATAGTCTGCTCCTAAAGCTACATTAAGTAAGAAACCACCTGTTGAAAGTTCAGTATTTCTTCCAGGATTATCCAGAACTTCGTCAAAAGTAGGGGAATCTCTCCTTAAAATTTCAAGGGACATTCCTCCTCCGCCAAAACCGAGGATTGGATAGATATTGAGAGCGCCCGTTGAAAAGACAATATATCCTAAATCAAAAAATCCGTACCCAGCGGTGAGAAATGTCTTATAATTTCCGCTGCTCAATTCATCGCTTATAAGCCCGTGCCCTTCGCCTCCTATAATTATTCTATTGATAATTCCATGTCCACCGCCACCGATTGAAATAAAATTATCTGAGAATTTTGGATAACCTTTGCTTGCTAATCTCGAATTCAATTTATCAATGTCGATGGTAGAACCTCCAAACATAAAGTATCCCATACCACCGCTTTCTTTAATTTTAAAGGACAGTCCCTGCGCTCTAACATTCATACACAAGAGAATACATCCAATCACTACGCATTCGATTCTTAGAGTGATTTTGTTTTTTAACATAGCGTATCCTTTCTTATAAATGATTTCTATAAGGTTTACTCTTGCATTGAATTTGATCTCTTAACAGAAAATATTTGCTTTGTATTTAAGCCTATGCCTCTAAATTTGCTACATCGTGCCTGAAATGCGGTAGCAATTAAAGACTATTTACAAAATTTTTGTCTGTGTATCAAGGATGTTTTACCATTTCGGGAGTATTGCACTGTGTACGCTTTTATTCCATCTTCACAGCGTTATACTTGCGACATCAATTCGTTTTTCCTACTTTGATGGTTAAGAAATGGAATGAATAGTTAGGTTATGGCACAACGTGAAAGTATTCATACGACAAAGAAATCCCAGCCGATAGAGTCAGGCGAGAAGTATCAAGAATTTGAACGAGAGGCAATTCCTCACAAAGGAATATTGTACAATTTTGCTCTGCGAACCACTGGCAACGTAGAAGACGCTCGGGATTTGCTGCAAGAGACTTACATGAAAGCTTTTCGTTTCTGGGATAAGTACGAAAAAGGAACAAACATTCGTGCATGGCTCTTCAGAATTATGAAGAATACGTACATTAACCGCTATCGTAAGGAAGTTCGAGAACCTTCGATGGTAGATTACGACGATATTGATAATTTTTATGAATCTGTTCGAGATCAGGTAAAAGATTCCAGCGACCTTCAAAAGAATCTCTACAGCAACACACTCAGCGATGAAGTTACTGAAGCGCTTCAGGCTCTGCCGGATGATTTTCGTACCGTTGTCATTCTCTGCGATCTTGAAGGATTATCGTACGAAGAAATATCTGATTTCCTCAATTGTCCTGTTGGTACCGTCCGGTCGCGTTTACATCGAGGACGTAAAATACTTGCCGAAATGTTAAAGGATTATGCGCAGGAACAGGGAATTCTTGAAAGTGAAAATGAAATAATTCAGTAGTGTACTCTGTTTGAAAAACAACTTCTCTATACTCTGTTGCTGTTAACTTCCCTCGAATAATCTATACGCAAGAACAGAAGGAAGATTTGCTCGTAAAATTTTGTTTGCAGCGGTGCTAATGGGATACGGCGCACGAATGAGCTCGTATGTCCAGTTCTCCGAATCAAAAAATCCAAAGCTCATATGCGGATTTCTGTCTCGCGGTTGCCCAATGCTTCCAACGTTGATAATATATCTTTTCCCATGGTGCACCACGCTTTCCTTCCCGTCCAGTGAATAAATACCAGGAATGTGGGAATGTCCAACGAAACAAATTTCTTCCCGAAAAGAAGAAAAATGTGGCTTTGCATCTTCTTCATCTATTATGTACTGCCACGTTTCTGGCTGAGTTGGAGAAGAATGAACCAAAAAGAACCGGTCTAATGTTGCTGTCATCTTAAGAGTACGAAGGAATTCTATATTCTCTTCCGTTATCTGTGAGAGTGTCCAGAGAATTGCGGTTCGTGCAAGAGGAGTAAAATAGTATGTAATGCTTTGGTCAAGCAAAGCCGCGTCGTGATTCCCAAGCAGCACAATATCACAATTTTGTCGAACAAGCTCTATGCACTCATTTGGATTCGCCCCATATCCGACAATATCACCAAGGCAAAGAATTGCGTCGGGAGATTTCCCTTCAACAATCTTAAGAGCAGCTTCAAGAGCTTCGAGGTTTGAATGAATATCAGAGAGAATCGCTAAACGCACTACCAATGCCTGTCTGTAAGTGAATATGATTTTTCATCAATATAAAAATCATTCAATCCTGTTGCAATCAGAGAAATTTTTTTTCTCGTTAATCCAAGTTGATGCATTAGAAACTTGCAAAGGCTGTTGCCTCGATACGCTCTTCGAGCTACTCGGCAACCGAATCCTCTGACAGCGGCTGAGGTGAGCGATAGCTCGTATCGAAGCCACCGCGAAAATATACCGCAACCCACGGGTTCACCCGTGGGTGAGAAAATCAGAGAAGTTCGTTGCTTCGATATGCATGTCTTGCCCTTCGGCAACCGAGTAATTGGCGGCTGAAGCAGTTGCTATCTGAATGGAAAAAGGTATTGTTTTAATCTTATGTTGTAGAATGAATCTAAAGGTTAATGTAGCTCGTTTTTGGCAACAGGTGGTTATTGGTAGTTAGTTATTACAATTGTTGCAATCGTTCAATTTCCGTTTTGCAGATTTAGAAATTTGTCTTTGTACTTGTAATCCATACTAGTATCCACCTGGACAAAGCCATTTTTTAGCAAATGTGCATTGAGGAAGGTTTTATTTTCAAGATAGAGATAACAAAGGAGGTTGTTTTCGCTATCATATTTCTGACAGTCGAATTTCATAAAAACTTTTTTGCCTTTTGTTTTCTCGATTAAGAATTTTATTGCTTTATCCTGCGCCAACTTGTCCTCTTTGATCCCGATAAGTTTTATCGTCAAGTCATTACTCAATTTTACTTTTTCAGGGCTAATCACCTCTTTTACTGTAAAAAGTTCTTCTCTTTTTTTGCTGCTATTCTTGTCGATTCGTGATCCAAATTGGAATTTTTTGGGGTCAGTTTTTTTATCGAGCGAATGAGGATCCTTGAAAATGTAAGGAAGTCTTTGAATTTCTCTTTCAAAATCCGATGCCGTTTGTTGTGTTATGAATTCGTAAGTCGTCTCGTGAATGTCCGTTTGATGCGAGCGGAGTTTTTGCTTAATGATTGGGATAAATTCAGGGTTGATTTCATAACCAATGGAATTCCGTCCGAGATTTTTTGCAGCCAGATTGGTTGTTCCGCTGCCGGTGAAAGGATCGAGCACAGTATCGCCAACGAAAGAAAACATTTTGATCAACCGACGTGGTAATTCTTCAGGGAACATTGCAAAGTGATTATCCTGCCGTGTTCCTGCAAAATTCCAATGTCCAGCAAAAAATGTATTCCATTCTTCTGCGGTCATCTTGGAAAGTTCTTTTTGTTCCTTAGTTGGTTTTGGAGCATCGCCTAATTTTTTGAAGATAAGGATGAACTCATAATCGAGTTTAAGAATACCATTCCTCGGATAAGGATAGGAACCCATTTGCACGCCCCCGCCGGTTGTATGGGAAGTTGTTACTTTTTGCCAGATGATAGCTCCCATATAGTCGAAGCCGACGGTTTCACAGAACTTGATTATTTCTTCTCGAATGGGAATGACTTTGTAACGGCCGTAGTACACAGAGCGCGCAAATTGGTCGCCAATGTTGATACACAATCGGCAGCCCGGATGTAGAACTCGGTAGCATTCGTTCCAGACAAGATTGAGATTGTTGATATAATTTTCGTAGCTATCGTGGTAACCGATTTGCTCTTTTGAACCATAGTCCTTCAGTTGCCAATAGGGTGGAGAAGTGATTATTAAATGGATTGAGCTATCCGATAGCTCAGTCATTTTTCTGCTATCTCCGTTTATGATTGTGTGATGAGTCGACATGGTAATTTTATTGTTAAAGGTAACTGAAATAAGTTATCTTTGAAGCTACCGACAATAAAATATTTAATGTTGTTACACTCACTTGCTATGAAGCGTTTTTCTCTACCGAAGGAGTGGAAGCAGCTGAATCATCAGCTTTTTTTTCTACGGATTGAGATGTTTTAGGAGAATCATTTGAAGCCGATGGTTCAGTTGTTGTGGAATGAGAGTTTTTGTAATCTGTCAGATAGAATCCGCTTCCTTTGAAAACTAAACCTGCGCCGCCTGATAGAAGCCGTTTCAGTTCAGGCTTCGAGCAGGATGGACAAATAACCAATGGAGCATCGGAAATCGGTTGAAATTCTTCGAATTTATATCCACAAGAACTACATTTATATTCATAAGTTGGCATATATTTACCACCTTTCTACCAGACTTTTTTACATCATTTTAAATATATGTTTGTTTTTACTATATTTCAATCGAACTAAAAACATATCAATACACATAACATACCTGGAGGAAAATATGACAACTGCAATGTTGAATGCACTCAATGAACAAATTAACCAGGAGCTTTTCTCTGCCTATCTGTACCTTTCTATGGCTGCGCATTTTGAAGCAACCAATTTGCCTGGCATGGCTCAATGGATGAAAGTTCAGGCGCATGAAGAGACAATTCATGCAATGAAATTTTATAACTTTATCCTTGATCGAGGTGGAAAAGTAACGCTGAAGGCAATAGCACAGCCTCAAACAGAATTCAAATCGCCAATGGATATTTTCAAACAAGCACTCGAACACGAAAAGAAAGTAACGAGTCTGATCAATAAACTCTATGAACAAGCGCAGGCAGATAAAGATTATCCCGCTCAAGTCATGCTCCAATGGTTTATCAATGAACAAGTCGAAGAAGAGAAGAATGCTACAGAAATTGTTGCACGCCTGGAATTGATCGGCGAATCAAAAGGTCAGCTTGTGTATCTTGATCATGAATTAGGAAAGCGCAAGGCAGAGCAAGAATAATCACATTTTACCCAATTCCTGATGAGCTGCCCGGTGATTTTATCGGGCAGTTTATCTATGTATGGCGACATTGGAGCTTTTTTTCCCCATTGATAACTATCTCTATAATTTTACAAATGGGAGAGCCATTTTTATTTTGTTGGTTCCGATGAACATTTTTTGAGTTTCCCTATCTTTTGATATTCGAATTCAGAGTATCTTCCATTTTCTTTCACTTCGTAAGAATAATATTTCAGAATAAACGTTTTTGGAAATCAAGGTGTCAAAGATAAACGGATTAGAAACTCTGACGAAAAAATTGCGTTATTTATTATAGTAAGCGTATGTTCAAAAACTGATAAATGAGGAACAAATGAAAAAGAATCGTAAGTGGTGGATACTTGGAGGAGTTGTTGTTGTAGTCTGCATTGCTCTTATTTTGATACTTGGAGGCTCGTCCAAATCTGAAGTGCAATTTCGGTTTGATGCTGTATCGAAAGGCGATATACAGGTATTTGTAACAGCGACTGGAACAATCAATCCTGTTGTTACCGTTGATGTTGGAACGCAAGTTTCCGGTATCGTTGCAAAACTCTATGCGGACTACAATTCGATCGTGAAAAATGGTCAGGTCATTGCTCAAATTGATACAACATTTTTAGTGCAATCGGTGAAAGATGCAGAAGCAACTCTTGAAAAAGCTCTTGCACAGCAGGCAGATAGCAAGCGCTCTTTTGAACGAGTAAAAACTCTCTACGACCGAAACCTTGAATCGCAAGCGTCATACGATGCAGCTCTTACAACGCTTGAAACAGCAAATGCGCTCGTTAAATCGGCACAGGCTTCTCTGGAGCGTGCGCGAGTGAACCTTGCTTATGCTACTATTTATGCGCCAATAGATGGAGTTGTTATCGATCGAAAAGTAAATGTGGGACAAACGGTTGCTGCAAGTTTTTCATCGCCTACACTTTACACAATCGCAAACGATTTGCGGAAGATGCAGGTGCAGACAACTGTTGATGAATCCGATATTGGAAGAGTTGCAATTGGTCAGCATGCGGTCTTTACAGTTGACGCCTATTCGAATGAAAATTTCGAAGGGATTGTATCACAAATACGTCTTGCGCCTACCACAATTTCCAATGTTGTCAATTATATTGTTGTGATAGATTTTGATAATAGCGAACTCAAGCTGATGCCAGGAATGACTGCAAACGTAAAGATTCTAGTTGGCGAAGCGCACGATGTCCTTCGCATTCCTAATCTTGCGCTGCGATTCCAACCGTCGACAGATTTAATTGATACTACTGAACTCAAGAATCAGAAAGGCTTTGCAGCCAGTCAAGCGGGTGGAAATGAGTATGGAACACTCCAACGCCAGAGTAAAAAACAAGCCACAGGTCCAATGGCTCAGGCTGGTCCTCCAACCCGAAGAACTTTTGGTATTACTCCAAGATTTCCAGAATACCAAAAAAGCGGGTATGACGCTTCATCTGACAAGGGATTTGGTCGTGTGTGGATTCTCAATGAGAAGAAAAAATTAACTCCGATTTTTGTTCATACCGGACTGAATGATGGAAAGTACACCGAAATTTCTTCTCCCGCACTCCATGAGGGGCAACAAATTGTAATGGGAGTTTTATCGAACAACAATGGAACAAAACAAGTAAGTCCATTGGCTGGCGGCGGTTCACGACCTCCAGGAGGCGGGCGGCGATGAGCGTAACATCCTCTTCTTCTCTTTCTGCTAATAAAGATGGTGAAGTTATTGTAGTAGACCATTTAGTCAAAGTTTATAATCTTGGTGAAGTGGATGTGCATGCTCTCCGTGGTATTTCTGTAAAAATTGATCGAGGAGAGTTTGTCGCAATTATGGGCGCATCGGGTTCTGGTAAATCAACCTTCATGAATATTCTTGGATGTCTCGATAAGCCAACTCGTGGGAATTATTTCCTTGAAGGAATCGATGTCGGCAAGCTTTCCCGAGACGATTTAGCTGCAATCCGAAATAGAAAGTTAGGTTTTGTGTTTCAGGGATTTAATTTGCTTTCTCGCACATCAGCATTAGAGAACGTTGAATTGCCATTACTCTATGGCACTTTACCGCAGAAACTTCGTAAGGAAAAAGCTATCGAAGCGTTGCGTCGCGTGGGACTTGAAGATCGAATCTATCATTATCCAAACCAGCTTTCGGGCGGACAGCAACAGCGAGTTGCGATTGCACGTGCGCTGGTGAATGATCCAAGCATTGTCCTTGCGGATGAGCCAACAGGGAACTTAGATAGCCGAACAAGCGTTGAAGTGATGGATATATTTCAGCAACTCAACGAGCAAGGAATTACAATTGTGCTTGTTACTCACGAACCGGATATTGCGCAATTTACGAAGAGACAGATCGTTTTTCGTGATGGGAAGATTCGATCCGATAAATTAAATCCAAATAGAAAATATGCGGTTGATGTATTGAAGGAACTTCCTTCAATTGATGATGAGGAGGAAGAATGAAAATTCTAAATATTATCATTTCAGCCCTTCGTGCGCTTCAAAGAAATAAAATGCGTTCATTCCTCACGATGCTTGGAATTATCATCGGCGTTGCTGCTGTGATTATGATGTTAGCCATTGGCGAAGGAGCGCAGTATGCCGTTAAGCAACAGATTGCTTCATTAGGAACCAATGTACTCATCATTACCCCGGGTTCACTTCAACAAGGTGGCGTTCGTATTGGCGCTGGCTCTGCAATTACGCTAACAGAAGATGACGCGTATGCAATAAAAAATGAATGTCCGGCTGTTGCTTATGTTTCTCCTGGCTTACGCGCTGGCGGGCAGGTAATTGCTGGGAATATGAACTGGGCTACCGGAGTTGAAGGGTGTAGCGCTGATTATCTTCTTATTCGGCAGTGGAGTGTGGAGTATGGGGAATTTTTCACGGAAGCTGACGTCAAAGCTGCAGCGAAAGTCTGCGTACTTGGAAAAACTGTTGCCGATAATCTTTTTCCGGATTCATCTCCAATAGGACAAACGATCCGAATTCGAAATGTACCATTCCGCGTCGTTGGAGTTCTCTCAGCAAAAGGACAGGATGCAATGGGAAATGATCAAGATGATATTATTCTTGCGCCATATACAACAGTGCTCAGGCGTTTATCTCGTTCCCCATATTTACGGTACATCAATGTCTCTGCAACATCGCCAGAAAATATTCCAGTCGCACAACAACAGATAACAGAATTACTTCGGATGCGCCATAGAATTCAAGAGTATGAACAGGATGATTTTACCATCCGCAATCAGTCGGATATTGCACAAGCGGCAACGGCAACGTCGCAAATTTTGACAATTCTTCTTGCAAGTATTGCTTCGGTATCTCTCATTGTTGGCGGAATTGGAATTATGAATATTATGCTTGTTTCCGTTACAGAGCGCACTCGGGAAATTGGTATTCGTATGTCGGTTGGCGCACGCAGTCGTGATATTTTAACGCAATTTTTGATCGAGGCGCTTGTGCTAAGTTTGCTTGGCGGCATCATAGGAATTATTCTTGGCGTGCTTGGATCGTCTCTCATTTCGCGCTTTGCAGAATGGCCTACTTTTATTACTGCATTCTCTATTATTCTTTCGTTTGGTTTTTCAATTGCGGTTGGCATTTTCTTTGGATTCTATCCAGCGCGAAAAGCCGCGCTTCTCAATCCAATCGATGCGTTGCGATATGAATAATATGTTTTATAACTGATATTTTTATATAATGTAGATGATTGTAAGACAAATCACTTTCATTTTATATTGAGGGAAGAATGAGAAACTTTACATACTTTAATCCTGTAAAACTTGTTTTTGGAAAAGGTTCTATTGCTCGATTGCCTGAGCTCATTCCATCGAATGTTCGGATTCTCATGACGTATGGACATGGATCTATTAAGAAGAATGGCGTATACGATCAGGTAAAGACAGCATTGAAGAATTTTTCTGTAGAAGAATTTAGTGGAATCGAACCGAATCCACGATACGAAACACTGATGAAAGCAGTCGAGCAATGCAGAAAATCGAATATTGATTTCTTGCTTGCAGTTGGCGGAGGCTCTGTACTTGATGGCACAAAGTTCATTGCGGCTGCCGCTAAATACAATGCTGGCGATCCTTGGGATTTTCTTGCCAAACATGTGCAACCTGTTGAAGCAATCCCGCTTGGTTGTGTACTGACGTTACCAGCAACTGGCTCGGAAATGAATCCGACTGCTGTCATCTCACGCGAATCGACAAAAGAAAAATATGGATTTGGCTCACCGCTTCTTTATCCGAAATTCTCTATTCTTGATCCTGAAACAACGTTTACATTGCCTCCACGACAAACTGCAAATGGTATTGTTGATACATTTGTCCATGTAATGGAGCAATACCTGACGTATCCAATTGGCGCTTTGACGCAGGACCGACTTGCCGAAGGTATTATTCTTTCACTCATCGAGGATGGCCCAAAAGCATTGAGCGATCCGACCAATTATACTGTGCGTGCAAATATTATGTGGAGCGCTACGATGGCGCTTAATGGACTTATTGGTTGTGGCGTGCCGCAGGATTGGTCAACGCATGGAATCGGCCACGAACTCACGGCTTTCTATGGGCTCGATCATGGACAAACTCTGGCAATTGTCTTGCCTGCTGTTTGGAAGCATCAGTTCAAAGCAAAAAAGGAAAAGTTAGAAATTTACGGAAAGCGTGTTTGGAATATCGAAGGTTCGAACATTGCTGAAAAAGCCATAGAGAAAACAGAAGAATTTTTCCGATCGCTTGGAGTAAAGACGTATCTCCATGAATATGGTATCGATGATTCGCAATTCAGCGTTATTGCGAACCGATTTGATGCCAGAAATGAGCGACTCGGTGAACATCAGTCGATCGGAGCAAAGGAAGTACTTGAAATTTTGAAATTGTGTAAATAACATTTCAATTATTCAAATTAAAAGCCAGATTGAATATCCTTCAGTCTGGCTTTTTTTATGGTGCGAATAGGGAAATTTTTGATCTTGTATTTTTTGTTTCACGCAGATAGCGCTGATTCTCGCAGATGAGGTGTGTTTTTGGGCGAGGGAGTTTCTAGTAGTGGCTCCGATATTGGCTATCGCTCACCTCAGCCGCCGTCAAGACAATCGGTTGCCGAGTAGCTCGAAGAGCGTATCGAGGCAACAGCCTTCACAGATTTCTAATGCATAATTTGGAATAATTTGGGTTAAACACCCCTGCCCCTTCTACAAGAGTGGAATTTTTGACTTTGTAATTTTTGTTCACGCAGATAGCGCAAATTCTCACAGATATTTTTTCAAGAGAAAAGAACAAGCGCTTGCCGCTGCTTTAACCTTTTGATGTTTCAAATTGCATAATTTGGTTTTATCTCTTTTTTAGCACATCTGCTTCCAATTTGTTGCCTCTGAAAGATTATATTTCCAACGTTCCAAAGACATTGGCTTGATTTTGGCGCGGGAAGTTCCTATTTTTTATATTGCTTATATAAAATTGACTATGGAGTGATGAATGCTAAATTTAATGATCGTTGTTGTACTCAGTTATATCCTCGGTTCGATGCCAACTTCAATTATGCTTTCGAAGTGGGGCCATGGTTTCGATATCCGAACAAAGGGAAGTGGAAATGCTGGCGGTACGAATGTTTTTCGTGTACTGGGTTGGAAACCGGGAGTTTTTGTTATTCTGGTGGACGGCTTAAAAGGGTTTGTAGCAACGACTCTTATCTCAAGACTCTTTTGGGATCCATCGCTGCCGTTCTACAATCGTACTCCTTTTGATGATTTTACCATTATTCAAATGATTTGTGGCGGCGCGGCAATTGTCGGACATATGTGGACTATCTTTGCTGGTTTTAAAGGAGGAAAGGGAATTGCAACGGCTGCTGGTATGCTTATCGGCATTGCGCCAACGGAATTTATTGTATCAATAATTGTCTTCTTGATCTTCTTCTTTGCATTTCGCTATGTGTCGCTTAGCTCCATGATGGCTGCAATAGCTTTCCCGTTGACGCTTATTATTCGTTACAATATTTTGTCTGACGAAATTCACAGTTACCATACGCTTGTGTTTTTTAGCATTGGCATTGCGCTCTTGCTCCTCTATGCTCACCGTGCCAACATTAAGCGATTGCTTCACGGTACTGAGAAAATAATTACAAGTCTCAAAGGTCGTACAGAACCTGTCAAGGCTGATGCCAAATCTGATAAATAGCCCTCATCTCAACACGTGCTATGAACATAACGGTACTCGGTGCAGGAAGCTGGGGGACAACCTTAGCGTTAGTACTGCACAAAAATAATCATAGAGTTACGCTCTGGACATTCGATGCCAAGCAGGCGGCATCAATAAAAGAAACTCTTGAAAATAAAGATGTCCTTCCGGGGATCCTCCTACCAAAGGAAATTGAAATTTCAACCGACCTTGAGGCAAGCTGTTCACACAAAGATATGATTGTTACGGCTGTTCCCTCGCAGTTTCTCCGTGCAGTGCTACAAGGTATTGCTCACCTCGATCTTTCCAATACGATCATTTGCAATGTGGCAAAAGGGATTGAGAATGGCTCGCTGATGACAATGTCTGAAGTGTTGCTCGATGTGCTGATGCATGAACGAAAAGAAAATATTGCGATTCTCTCCGGACCAAGTCATGCAGAGGAAGTCAGCAGAGAAATCCCAACGATGGTTGTCGCGGCGGCATTCAAAACAAAAGTAGCTCGGATTGTACAGGATGCTTTTATGACGCATTACTTCCGCGTCTATATCAATGAAGATATACGAGGAGTTGAATTGGGTGGAGCAATAAAAAATGTAATTGCGATTGCCGCAGGATTGAGCGATGGAGTTGGTTTTGGCGATAATACTAAAGCTGCAATTATGACTCGTGGTATTTATGAAATTACCAGACTTGGGGACAAAATGGGAGCTCAACCGATTACTTTTGCCGGACTCTCAGGAATGGGCGATCTCATCGTAACATGCATGAGCAGACATAGTCGAAATCGGCATGTTGGCGAAGAAATTGGAAAAGGTCGAAGTGTAAGCGAAGTACTTGGCGAAATGATTATGGTTGCGGAGGGAGTACCTACAACAAAATCGGTACACCAATTAGCTCAAAAAAATCATGTCGATATGCCAATGGCAGAAGAAGTCTATAAAGTCTTGTATGAAAATAAAGATCCTCGTCAGGCAACCCTTGATCTTATAGGAAGAGACACGCGGGGTGAAGGCTCTCATTAACGTTTGGTATCTGCTCAAGCACATTTCTCTTTTTTCAATTTATTATCTAACAAAGAATTTACTTTATGCCGTACCTTGGTGAAATATTTGCGCTTATAACAGCAATTTGGTGGACTGGTAGTTCAATGGCATTTACTGCCGCAACAGTGCGTGTTGGCTCGGTTTATGTAAATGTGATGAGAATGATCCTGGCAACGCTCATTTTATTACCCATAGGACTGGTTGCAGGAGGATTACAAAATGTAAAAGGCGATCAGCTTCTCTACTTATCGTTAAGCGGATTTGTCGGATTTGTTTTTGGCGATTCATTCTTGTTCAAAGCATTCGAAACAATTGGAGCTAGAATTAGCATGGTTATTATGGCATTTGCTCCAGCTCTCACCGCATTACTTGCCTATATTTTTTTAGGTGAGACACTTTCGTTTCTCGGCTTCCTTGGAATGATCGTTACATTATTTGGAATAGGAATGGTCGTGCTTGATAGAAATGGAAGTGAAAAATCTCGTCATCTTTCACCTGCAGGAGTGGTTTGGGCTTTTTTGGCAACACTTGGACAAGCAGGTGGATATATCTTAACAAAGGCAGCGTTTAATTGTGGAGCTATTGGCGGAATAGAAGCGACATTTATTCGTGTGCTTGCAGGTACTATTCTTATTGTGCCTTTAAATTATTTTCTTGGATATTTTAGACATCCTGTTAGAGTATTTCGGGAAAAACCAGAAGCAATGAAATACACAGTTCTTGGCGCTGTCTTAGGACCGGTGCTTGGCGTTACATTTAGTCTCCTTGCCGTTAGCATGACAAAAGTTGCTATTGCCTCGACTTTAATTGCAACTACGCCAATTTTTATGCTTCCTGCAGTGAGGTTCATTTACCATGACCATCTAAATTGGCAAGCAAGAATTGGCGCAATACTTGCCGTTGGAGGAATCGTTTTGCTCTTTAGGCTCTAACGCTAATGGCGCTGAACAATTTTACCATTCTCTCGTACAACATAATGTGATTT
>DAOOUW010000039.1:0-18193 GCA_035390885.1 Bacteroidota bacterium
CCTCCCCCACAGATAGAAAGAGCCCAGTTGGTGGCTGGGCTCTTTGCCTTTTAAAACTAAATTATTCGATTTTGTATAACGACGGACTCCGATATGTACAAGCCACCGTTTCTAATCGGTTGCTTAGTAACCCTTTATAGCGTATCGAAGCAATTAACGCGTAACCATAAATGATTACTTCACAATTTATATTTTCAAGGAATTATATCACGCAAATATCGCAGATTTGCTCGGAGATTTGTAAATTGGTGGTTTCGATACGAGGTATCCCTCACCTCAGCCATCGTCAGGGAAACGGTTATTGAAGCGCCGTAAGACGTAATAGCACATTTTTTCTCATCGGGATAGCCATTCGCTATCTTTAATAAAAAATCGCCACAATCTTTCTTTTCCATTCCGTATGCCGATGCGTTCGCTCTTCGCTATCGAAAATCGCTGCCTTGAAGGATCTTCGGTAATAAAAATTCCAGAATCTGATGAGACTAAATCGTCTCCATTGTGCTGTTTTGTTAATCCGAAGGCTTCACAAAATTTTGCAGGACCATTCGTAAGCTGGCGAAGAATTTGAAGTGAAATTGCGCGTGATGGGAAACGGTTCTTTATCATTGTCTCGATGCCTGCTATCGGTTCTACGGCTCGAATGAGGACAGCCTCGCCAATTCCTTCGCGTTCAGTTACAACGTTTGCGCAGTAGTGCATACCATACGTAAAATACACATAGAGATGTCCCCCCTGCCAGAACATTACATCGTTGCGCTTCGTCCTTCCACGGAATGTATGGGATGCAGGATCATCCATACAGTACGCTTCGACCTCTACAATTCTTCCGACGAGCATGCCATTGGAAATAAGTCTTACAAACAACTTTCCAAGAAGTTTCGGAGAAACTTCGAGCGTTGGACGGAGATAGAACGAACGCGGTAACGGTTCAAACCCAGAACACATTTTGGAAGACGTTTGTGAATTGCCTTTCATTCCATTTTCCAATTTGAAATATCGAGGTAGTATCTATTCGATGTAAAAGTAGTCTGCAAGAAATTCTGCACACTCTTTAGGAGTTTTTGTACGATGAATATAATGCGTGCAGTCGCCCATTCCTTCCCACAGTAATTCATTCTTGAGCGTATCAACAACGCCATGCCAGAAATCACTCACTGTGATAATAGGTTTTTCTTGAATAATTTTTTTATTCATAAATTCCCACACAGCTGAAAGTTCAAGCAGGGTTCCTGTTCCGCCCTTTAGCACAACGTACGCATTTCCAAATTCGATCAGTTTTAATAACCGATCTATTAACGTCGGTAATTCGTAATGTTCGTCGATCCACGGATTCGGAGTGCGGGGAGGATTATGGAAGGTTACGCCTATCGTTCGTCCGCCAGCTTCTTTTGCGCCACGAGCAGATGCTTCCATCGTGCCGCCGAAGCCGCCGTTACAGACCACAAAGCCTTTCGTTGCTAATTCTTTTCCGAGAGCGTACGCCATTTGATATTCGGGCATACCTTCAATTGCGCGTGCGCTACCAAATACTGTAATAATTCTTTCCATATTTAATTCACCTAATCAAGAAATTCCCAATGAAGTCCCAATTTGAACATCGATGTCGGCATTGGATATATTGGCGTAAGAATGTACTGCGTGCCGAAGGCATTCATCCATGTCAGCGATATGTGCGCATCGCCAATATTGAACACTCCAAAGACATCAATTACTGTTGCACGACCTAATGAGAGGTTACCCGTTTCCGAAAACATCTGAAGTTCAGGAACATACTTCATTCCATACTCACGATCATAGAATGAGATTCGTACACCAAGTCGCGTTTCCAATGAATTCTTAAAAAATTTATTCCGATACGATACTTCACCATTTGCAATAAAAGATGGCAAAATTTTCTTCGTTGTATCCTGCTCTTTATTCGTTGAATACTGAACAGCGCTATACAACTCAAACCACTTCCATTGAAGCTGCACTCTCCCAGCAACTCCTTCAGATGTTATTTTTGGAACATTGTCAAGGAGCACGCCTGTACGTCCACCAGGTGTAGTGAAAGATCGATAGATAACTCCGTTTTCCACAGAACGACTAAATGCCGTAAGCGAAATTTTTCCAATATCCGAAAGAGCGAATGTTCCACCGGCAATTGTCAATGTATGATGCTCCGTCAATAATGGTTGAGCTCTTAGCAACAATGTATCCTGCCAATATTCTTCCATAATTGTTGGGAGTCGATCGTACCATGAACGTCGCGCTTCAAGAACGAACCACGGAGCAAGCGCAACTTCAACTCCACCTTGCACATTCTCCAGTGTTTTCCCTCGCCTTCGCTCGTATCGGTACGAGGCGGATGGTGCGATAAAATTAAAAACATTTGCGGAGAGTTCGCCATATGCCGCAGTTGAGCATTCCTTGATTTTCAAGAGCGTCGAACTCGAATCTACCGCAACTTGCTGATACTGAAAACCAGCAGTTCCACTCAGGATCCATGCTGATAATTGTTGTTCAACGAAGAATCCACGTCGCGTTGAAGTATTGACATTATGAATATCTTTTTCATTGATGTATTGGGAAGGATTTCGAAACTCATGCTTTACGCTTGTTGAAAATAGAGTTGCAGTAGTACGAAAAGTTGTATCAGAAAAAAAATTCCCCAGGATGTTCATTGTACCATCATGGCGACGTCTTTTGGTAAATGCGTTTTCATCCTGAACTTCTGCCTGAACAGGATCAAAAATAGATTTGCGCGAGGGAAAAACTACTCCATAATTTTCACCCCGCTTCGATTGGTGGTAGAGCCATGAGAAAGCAATATTTAACCGGGGAGAAAGATCAACACGAATTTTGCTCCTCACATTCCAAACATCGAGTGCAGAGTTTGTATAGATTCCATCTGACGTTTGCCTATTTACTCCAAGCATAAGATTGGCGCCACGGAGAATATTTTGAGTAAAGAGCGCGTCAGTCGTCAAAGTATTGTTTGGCTCTTGAACGTATCGAATTTTAGTATAAGGCCGAACAGTACCATACGATCGTGAAACAACATTCATCAAAACATCCGATGGAGCGCTAATAAAACTTCCGCCAATTTTCATCTCAATGAAGTCGGTAAATTCTAATGGTATTTCCTCCAGACGACAATTTTCTGTTATTGGATCGTTCATCGGGCGACTGTCGAGGAGAAGTTGTACTCGAGAATCGGAAGCGCCAAATCCCCAAACCTGCGTTGGAGCTCCAGCTTCGCCAAGTGTGCGAACAAAAAAACCAGGGAGACGCCAAATCATTTCTTCGAGATTCCTGCTATCGCTCCAGAGAATATTGTATTGACTTATTGCAGAATCCACGTTCGCTGTAATCTTGCCCATTCCAGGAATAAAACGGCTGACAAGTGAATCAACTTTTTGCTGCTGACGAGAATCCTCTTTCGTAAGTTGTTCAACTTGCAAAGAATCTGAACCAACAGGTAACCTTTTCGATTGTATTGTTGCCATCGAATCAACGTGCAGTGCCTTTAGCAATTCCTCCCGCTCGTCAATTTGCGCAGAGGAGTGTGCCGTACAGAAGAGTACAAGAGCAATGGCAAGTATCGCTCTAGAAAAAAACAACGGCTTTCTTTTTTCTTTGCTCACTTTAAGTATCGTCATGCTCACGTTGAAAATGCGGTGGTGTAATAAATCCGCTGCACTGCGGCGGAAGACTTTCCATAACATTGTTCACAGCTTTTTCATCTTCAAAAAACCCAAACACAGAGGAACCGCTTCCACTCAATAATGCAAAGAGAGCGCCTTTGTTCATAAGCAGTGATTTAATTTTTGCTATTTCAGGATGTGCGCGAAACACAACTTCTTCAAAATCATTTAAAATATCTGACGCAGAAATTCTGGAATGCGCAAAGGCTTCGGCAACAATTCGATGCAATTGGATAGGTTCTCTGTTCTCTTGGAATTGAAGAGCTTGATATGCCCACGCTGTTGAAACATGGATTGGCGGCGTAACAACGAGAGTATAAAACGGATTGGAAATTGGAGCGCTCTCTAATATTTCGCCGCGTCCTGTTCCATACGCACAGCCGCCGCGCACAAAGAATGGAACATCCGAGCCGAGCGTTGCTGCAAGCTGTTCAAGTTGGTTCACGGAAAGCTGAAGGTTCCAAAGTTTATTGACGCCTCGAAGAGTCGCAGCCGCATCGCTGCTTCCGCCGCCCAAGCCAGCGCCAATTGGAATGTTTTTCTTTAGCACAATTTGAACGCCATCGGGATATTTGCAGGTTCGCTTCAGTAATTGTGCAGCTTTGAAACATAAATTCGATTCATCGGATGGAAGCGCAGCGCTATTTGACTCTACAGAAATTGTCGAATGATGTGAAAACATCAGTTCGTCAAATGGGTGAACTTCGCAGAAAACAGTCTCCAACGAATGGTATCCATCAGTCCGTTTTTTGAGGATTCGTAATCCGATATTAATTTTTGCGTATGCGCGCAGGGTTGCCATGTGTTCCAAAATTCATCATCCATACTGCTCTATTTTTCAAAATACGGCATAATGCCAGTAGAAGCAACTTTGATTGTTCAGCCATTTTTTCGTATTTTTTTATACGAATTGTAAAATCATGAATTCATTCCAATCAAAAATTGTAACAGTAAACGCTATCAAAATTGGCAATGGCAATCCATTTGCGCTCATTGCTGGTCCGTGTGTCGTCGAAAATAAAGATATTACATTTCAAACAGCCGAGACGCTTGTCTCTCTCTCCGAACAATTCCGCATTCCTTTGATTTTCAAATCATCCTATAAAAAAGCAAACAGGACGAGCGGCGATTCATTTACAACGCTCGGAGAAGAACGAGCGCTCGCAATTCTTGCAGATGTACGGAAAGAATTCCATGTGCCTATCCTCACGGACATCCATTTGCCATCGGAAGCAACAATGGCGGCGGAAGTAGCCGATGTACTTCAGATACCTGCATTCCTTTGCAGACAAACAGAACTTCTGGAAGCTGCTGGAAAAACAGGCAAAGTTGTAAACATAAAGAAAGGACAATTCCTTGCGCCTTCCGATATGCGCTATGCCGCTCAAAAAGTTGCAGCAACGGGAAACGACCAAATTCTACTCACAGAACGTGGAACCACTTTTGGATACCACAATCTTGTCGTTGATATGAGATCGCTACCGATTATGCGTTCGAGCGGATATCCTGTTGTCCTTGACGCTACACATTCTGTGCAAATACCGAGCGAGTCGCAGCAAAGCGGCGGTCAGCCTGAATTTATTTTTCCGATTGCACGCGCAGGCGCCGCAGTTGGAATCGATGCTCTCTTTATCGAAACTCATCCAAATCCTGCACAAGCTCTCAGCGATGCAGCAAGTCAGTTGCCGTTGAGTCAAGTGCGCGAACTTCTCCTGCAGGTGCAAACAATCGATAGAATTGTAAAAAATTACTAATTACAGAAAGCCTATTCATTCCTATGGCACAAAAAAAATCGTACATCAACAATCTTCCATTCATTCAATTTCTCATCCTCGATGTTGATGGAGTATTAACCGATGGCGGCGTATACTATTCAAATAATGGAGATGAATTCAAGAAGTTCAACATCCTCGATGGCTATGGAATGTTGAAACTGCGACGAGCGGGAATTCCAGCCGCAATTTTGACTGGTCGTGTTTCGAATATTGTCGAGCGTCGAGCAAAAGATTTAGGAATTACAGAAGTACATCAGAATCTCGATAACAAACTCGAAGTATATGAAATGCTGAAAGCGAAGTACTCTTTGCGCGATCACGAAATTGCATATATTGGCGACGATGAATTTGATTTACCGGTGCTTCAACGAGTTGGATTTTCTGCAGCGCCTGCCAATGCAATTGACAGCGTGAAGAAACGCGTGCACTACGTGTGCAAAAAAAATGGGGGCGACGGAGCAGTTCGGGAAATTATCGAAATTATTCTCAAGCATAAAAAGCAATTATGAATTCTATACTCGAAAAAGGAAAAGAAGTAATTCGCAGTGAAGCGGAAGCAATCGCTTCCCTGGAAAAACAACTCAATGGCAATTTTGTAAAAGCTGTCGAAACGATTGTCGCATCGAATGGCAGGGTGATTCTCACTGGTATGGGAAAATCTGGAATTGTTGCACGCAAAATTGCCGCAACCATGAATTCAACTGGAACGCCGGCTCTCTTCCTCCATCCCTCAGATGCGCTTCACGGCGATCTTGGCGTTGTTACGCCTGACGATATTGTTATCTGCCTCTCAAAGAGCGGCGATACCGAAGAGCTCGTTCGGTTGATTCCTCAATTACGGCAAATCGGCGTTCAAATTATCGCTATTACCGGTAACATAAACTCTAAACTTGCACGTCTCTCCGATATTGTACTCGATGCTTCCGTAAAGACAGAAGCCTGTCCTCACGATCTTGCTCCAACATCGTCTACTACGGCAGCTCTTGTTCTGGGCGATGCGCTGGCAATTGCTCTTCTCCAGCAACATAATTTTACAAAAGAAGATTTTGCTTTTCTCCATCCTGCAGGAAATTTAGGGAAGCAATTACTCCTCAAAGTTGAAACTCTTATGACGCGAGGAGAAAATGTACCGATAGTTTCGAACGATGTTCCTTTGACAACCGCAATTGTTGAAATGACGTCGAAACGATTAGGTTCGACGTGCGTTGTGAATTCAAATGGCGAACTTAAAGGAATTATTACCGATGGCGACTTGAGGCGCCTCTTGCAGAAAACTCACGATATCGCAAATCTTACCGCAGAAGACGTTATGATCAAAGACCCAAAGACCATCGCACCGAATATACTTGCGGCGCGGGCTTTAACCATTATGGAAACCTACAAGATCAGTCAGCTTATTGTTGTTGATTCTGCACATAAACCTATCGGTATGATTCATATTCACGATTTAGTAGAGGCAGGTCTACGTGGAGAAAAATCGGCATGAGGCATGTGCGGCGTTATATTTATTCTATTTTTGTAGTTGTTGCTATTTTTTTATTTTCTGGATGTGAAGACAAAGTTAAGCCATCGATACTAACCGGCGTCAATAGCGATGATCTCCCTCAGCAGGAAAGTTGGAATTGCACAATTACTGTAACTGATTCCGGACGCGTTAAAGCTATTATCAAAGCTGGACATCTTCGTTACTTCGAAGAGACGATGCAGACAGAACTTTCCGATGGCGTGTACGTACGATTCTTTAGCAACACAACTGGAAAACAAACATCCTACCTTATAAGTAAGGAAGCAATTATTGATGAAACAACAAATGATATGGAAGCTCGAAAAGATGTTCTCGTCGTTTCGAGCGATTCTTCTCGATTGAGAACCGAGCGACTCTTCTGGGACAATAAGCGCCAACTCATTTACACACCGGATTTCGTTACCATTACTTCATCAAAAGATCGTCTTCAGGGCCATGGCTTTGAAGCCGATCAGAGTTTAAAGTACTATCGTATTTTCCGCGTTACCGGCAAAGCTCAAACGAAATAAAAAAAGTAATGGCACACCAAAAATCTTTTTACAATTTCTTGACTTTCATTCTCGTGCTATTTGGAACAACAATTCACCTCTGCGCCCAGACATCATCGTACATTGAGCTCAAATCCGCACAACGGCTCGAAGGGAAAGTAATTAACAACGAAGAGGTACGTGAACTCATTGGAAACGTACATTTTACGCAACCAACGAAAGATGGCGGCGAAGCGCTTGTCTGGTGTGATAGAGCAATTCGTTATATGGTGCAAAACAAAATGGAGCTGTATGGAAATGTCAAAGTTGTTCAGGGCGATGCTACACTTTACTCAGACGAAGGATTGTACGATGCAAATACTCGCGTTATGGAAACCCACACCGGCGTTCGCTTAGAGCGCAACGGGAGAACGCTCACCGCACTGCACGGAATTTACTTCATCGATGATAAGCGCTCATACTTTCGCACGAATGTTAATCTTCAGGATTCTACATCTTTACTTACATGCAATGAATTGTTTTACTATGAACTGCAGAATCGCTCTATTGCTCGAGATTCGGTTCACTTCATTAGTTACATCAATCATTACCATATCTATGGAGATTCGCTCGAACATCTTGAAAAAGAGTACCGCACAATTGTCTACAAACACCCCAGACTTGTAAGAATCGATACAACATCAAATGGTACCGTTGATACAACAGTGGTTATGAGTCATATTATGGAATATATTCAAGAGCCGTTCGAGGTCATAATGGCAAAGGAAAATGTTCAAATGGCTCAAGATGGAATTGCAGCGCGATGCGCATACGCTGAATACGTTCGTCCAGCGGATAGCGTACTTCTCGTTGGTGAACCAGTTCTCTGGAGTGGAAATAATCAGGTTACCGGCGATTCTATCTTCGTGTTCTTAGAAGAAAATCAACTGCGGAGAATTGAAGTGCATGGACATAGTATGGGCGTATCGATTTCTGACACGCTCTACTCTTCGCGTTTCAATCAGTTATCAGGGAAATATTTGACTATGTACTTTCACTCCAATACATTAAAACAAATCAACGTACATAACAAAGCAATTAGTTTGTACTATTTATATGAGAATCATATACCGAACGGAGCAAACAAGACGAGCGGCGATAAAATTTTTATAGAATTTGAAAATGGAGCTGTGAGTACAATTCATGTTATAGGGAGCGTTGAAGGCCAGTATTTCCCGGAAAAAATGCTCGAAGGACGCGAAGCAAATTACAATCTTGACGGCTTCCGATGGTATCCAGAACGTCCGTGTCGTCGTGAATGTATAATTGAAAATTATGAAAACTGAGAAGGAACAACATGGAATCAATAATGCCGACATCTACTGAGTTACAACCTACAATGGAAGCTGTGTTCACGCAAAAGACCCTTCGCTCGGAACATCTTATCAAACGCTACAAGAAACGAACCGTCGTCAACGATGTAAGCATTTCTGTTCAACAGGGAGAAATTGTAGGCTTATTAGGACCTAATGGCGCCGGCAAAACAACAACTTTCTATATGATCGTTGGGATGATTCGTCCAAATGAAGGAGATGTATTTATCGACGATCAGGAAATCACTCGATTGCCAATGTACAAACGCTCACGACTTGGCATCAGTTATCTTCCACAGGAAGCATCCGTCTTTAGACGTCTTTCTGTACACGACAACATTTTAGCCGTGCTTCAAATGACCTCTCTCACCCGAAAGGAACAAGAAGAAAAATGCATGCATTTACTGGAAGAATTAGGGCTGATAACCGTAATGAAAAATCCAGGATATGTGCTTTCAGGCGGAGAACGTCGGCGAACTGAAATTGCCCGCGCATTAGCGCTCGATCCGAAATTTATTCTCCTCGATGAGCCTTTCGCAGGAATCGATCCTATCGCCGTTGAAGATATTATGCGCATTGTCGGAACCTTAAAAAAGAAAAATATCGGCGTCCTGATTACCGATCATAATGTACACGAAACGTTATCCATTACCGATCGGTCTTACCTTCTTTTCGAAGGGCAAATTTTGAAATCTGGCACCGCAGAATTTCTTGCAAATGACCCGGAAG
The DNA here is from genome assembly GCA_035390885.1 of Bacteroidota bacterium. Lineage (GTDB taxonomy): Bacteria > Bacteroidota > Ignavibacteria > UBA10030 > UBA10030 > JAOAFT01. The sequence goes on from DAOOUW010000039.1 coordinate 9,556, forward strand.
CTCGTAAATTATATTTAGGTGAGTCATTTAAATTAGATCGATACAACAAACAGTAGAATTATATTATAGCAACAAGGATTTAAAACTATGATCATTGTACTTGAACCAAATGCGACTGAACAACAAATTGAAAATGTCATTAGTGCAATAAAGAGCTACGGCTTTGGCGTTCACCGTTCTACAGGTGTGCAACATACTGTTCTCGGAGCTATCGGGGTCAACCCCGAATTCGATCATCGTCAAATTGAACTCCTTCCATGCGTCGAAGAAGTTATTCGAGTGACCGATCCTTTCAAACTCGCCAGCAGAGCTTTTAAGCAAGAAGGTTCTATTTACAAAATTGGTAATATCGAAATTGGCGGTAACGCTATTGTAGTGATGGCTGGACCATGCGCAGTCGAAAACGAAAAGCAAATCTTTACGATAGCCGAACAAATCGCAAAAAGCGGCGCACGCATCCTTCGCGGCGGAGCATACAAACCGCGTACATCTCCCTACAGCTTTCAGGGACTTGGTATTGAAGGATTGAAACTGCTCCGAAAAGCTGCCGATGCTTTTGGATTATTGGTAATTACCGAAGTGATGGATCGCAGCCAAATTCCAGAAGTCGAAGAGTACGCTGACATCCTTCAAATTGGCGCACGGAACATGCAGAATTATATTTTTCTCAAGGATCTCGGTAACGCAACAAAACCTGTTATGTTAAAGCGTGGACTCTCTGCTACTATTGAAGAGTGGTTGCTAGCTGCAGAGTATGTTCTGTCCAATGGAAATCATCGGGTCATACTTTGCGAACGCGGTATTCGTACATTTGAACCTTCAACTCGAAACACAATGGATATCGGCGCAATACCGATCATCAAGAAGAAAAGCCACCTTCCAATCGTAGCGGATCCATCGCACGGTATTGGTATTCGAGATAAAGTAGTACCGATGGCGCGAGCTGCTGTTGCAGCCGGCGCGGACGGCATTATTGTAGAAGTGCATAACGATCCCGACCATGCACTTTCAGATGGAGCGCAGTCGCTCTTCCCAGAACAATTCGATGCTATGATGAAAGAACTTCGTCTCATAGCTGGAGCAATTGGCAGAACAATTGCATAACAGATGACTTCTTCAACTTCGATATTTCCATTCGAGCGCATTACCATCGTTGGCGTTGGTCTTATCGGAGGTTCGCTCGCGCTGGCAATTCGACAACAATTTCCAAAGGTACAAATTACCGGGGTTGATAAGCCATCCGTTTTAAATCGCGCTCTTGAGCGAAATGCTATTCATTTGGGGACACCATCCTTGAGAAAAGCGATTCCGCAAGCTGAACTTATCGTGCTTGCAACGCCAGTTCACCATATTCTTGAAATGTTACCAACAATTGCAAAACTTGCTCATCCAAAAGCTATCGTTACAGATACTGGAAGTGTGAAAGGCGTAATTGTCGAACGCGCCTCGAAACTTTTCCCAAATGGAAATTTCATTGGCGGACATCCGATGACTGGCGCTGAATTTTCTGGCATCGATGCCGCTCATCCGCTACTTTTTCAAAATGCGCTTTATATTTTAACTCCATCAAATCACAAACGAAATTCCTCTCTTCAAAAGCTCATTCATCTGTGTACGGCGCTCGATGCAAGAGTGCTGACAATGGAACCAGCCGAACACGATAAAGCTGTTGCCGCTGTAAGTCATCTACCGCAGCTTGCCGCTGTTGCGCTTATGAACACTGTTGGCGCAAAACATACTGTCGCGAAAAAACATCTTGCGCTCGCTGCTGGTGGTTTTAGAGATATGACGAGAATCGCCTCCAGCAAGTTCGATATGTGGCACGACATTCTCGAAACAAATACACCTCACATTCAAGAAGCTTTACTACTATACATTGACACTCTTCAAAAGATGTCAAAAGAATTACAACGGAATCCGTCGGCGTTGAAAAAAGATTTTGTACAATCTCGCGCCTTACGAGGGAGAATTCCTCGCTCGATGAAAGGCTACCTTTCTGCGCTTGTCGATATTTCTGTTTATGTGAATGACACGCCAGGTCAATTAGCGCTCCTCACAACCGCCCTTGCAAATGCAAACATTAACATCAAAGATATAGAACTCATAAAAGTTCGTGAGCGGCGTGGAGGCACATTCAGGCTTTCATTTGAAAACAATGATGTTGCACAGCAAGCAAAGCAAATTCTTAAGAGCAATGGCTTTGAAATTTGTGAGTAGCACTCTCTAACCAATTTGTATTCCAAATTTAGTAAAATAGAATAGTGTCGCTGGATGGCAGGCATACCGTCGGCTTCGATATGGCCCCCTGTTCTATTCGACCTACAATTGAATATTTCCCCAAAAAAGATTTTCAGGTTGTTCTTTAGGCTCTGCAGAAATATGTCTCACAAAAAAATCAGTATATCGTTATCCCAAAGAATGAAATTGGCCTACGATAGGTATTGTTACTCCACTTTTTGCCGCCGTCACGAGTTAACAGAATGGCGCCGCCTTCACCGATAATAATTCCCTGCGCTTTATCATAGAAAGTAATACGCCTTAGTTCAGATTCAACTGGTGATTGTACTTTTGTCCAATTTTCACCGCTGTTCACCGTCGAAAGAATTGTACCGCCTGAGCCAATAACAAACCCTTGCATTTCGTTGAAGAAAAACGCTCCATATAAATCATTCGTTATGCCGCTCGATTGTTGTTTCCACGTTGCCCCAGCATCGGTTGATTTTAGAATGACACCGCCTCCTCCAACTGCCCAGAGATTATTCCCCAATCCAACAATATCATTAAGCCATTCAGATACTCCCGAATAATTCTTGCTCCACGTAACCCCTTTGTCTGTAGTCTTCAATACGATTCCACTGGCACCAACAGCAAAACCATTACTTTCACTTGTAAAGTAAACGCCACGGAGATGAGTCAGCACGTTTGTCGGTTGTACATTCCATGTAACTCCTCCATTTGTTGTGCGGATAACGACTCCATAATCGCCAACTGCTACAGCAATTGCGTTAGAGAGAAAATGTACAGCATAGAGAGATTGGCGTACCGCACTGGTACGTTCCTGCCATGATGCTCCTCCATCAATCGATGTTATTACCTTTCCATTTAATCCGACAGCGAATAAAGTATTCTCGCCATTAGTTGTAATTGCCATTAGCGATATATCAATGCTCGCAGGCATTTCTGTCCATGTTTCTCCAAAATCCTTCGATTGCAAAATTGTTCCGTTTGTACCGACCACAGTAGCAATATTTCTCCGAACAACAGACTTTGTAATTCCATCTACTTGCACAGAAGATTCACGCACAATCGTCGCCTGATTCCATATCGCGCCCCCATCTGTTGTCGTCAGGATCACTCCACCCTCTCCAACGACAATACCCGTATTGCTACCAGTAAAAGCGACGTCGAGAAAACCTGAGCGAATATTTGTAGTTTGTACCGTCCACGATGTAGCGCTGTTATTGGAAAAAATAATAGAACCATTTGCTCCAACTGCATAAAAAATCTGCGGAGATACTGCACAAGCTCCAAATAGAGAGCGGTTTGATGTGCTTGGCGCAAGCGTCCATTTTTGACCGCTATTATTGGTATAAAGAATTGTCCCATTTTCGCCAACGATAATTCCGCTTGAGCCAGAAAAAACGACATGCGACAAAGCGCCACTGATAAATGAAGAAGAGATGTTGTTCCATGTATTTCCACCATTTGTTGTCTTTAAAATCGTACCCTGCTCGCCTACAATTGTGCCATTATTTCTGTCTGCAAATGCTATACTCAACAATGTGCTTGATATGCCGCCGTATTGTTCTTTCCATGTCGAGCCGCCGTTTGTTGTTCGAAGAATTACGCCTCTAGTGCCAACGACGTACCCTTCCCTTCCATCAATAAAATAGATTCCATGGAAATCGGCCGTCTGGTCAGTTGCTAACTTTGTCCACAGTGCGCCGCCATTTGTTGTTGTCAGGACCGTACCTTGTCCACCGATGATGAACCCATTTTGGTCATTGATAAAATAGATATTGTAGAAGGGTACCGTTAAACCGCCAAGAGACGATTCAAGGTTCCATGTTTTTCCTCCATCCGTTGAGCGGGCAAGAGAGCCGCTATCGCCTACAGCGTATGCTGTTGTTGATGTAACATAACATACCGCTCTCAAAGTTATTGTTGGAAGTACCGTCTGCTGTGCCTTGACATGAAGAACGCCATAATATAGAAATAACAGCGCTACTGAAATAACAACCCCAAAAACAAAAAGATGAAATTTTTTCATTGCCGATTCTTTTGATTGGTGGAAAAATCAAGATCGTTTTGAATTGCAAGCGGCTTGCGAATTCCAAGATGAGTAAATGCTAATGCTGTCGCTTCGCGTCCGCGCGGCGTACGTTTTAAAAAACCCTCTTGAATTAAGTACGGTTCATACACTTCTTCTAACGTTCCTGCTTCTTCGCCAACTGCCACAGCAAGCGTATTCAAGCCAACAGGACCTCCATCATATTTTTCAATAAGTACCTGAAGTACGCGTTTGTCCATTTCATCGAGCCCGTGGTCATCTACCTCCAACGCCTGAAGCGCATGGCGCGCAACTTCGTACGTAACAACGCCTTTGTAATGCTTCAGTTTTGGATCTGCTTCTGCAAAATCCCTGCAACGCCGTAGAAGTCGATTAGCAATGCGAGGAGTCCCCCGAGCGCGCTTTGCTAATTCCTGAATAGCTTTTTCCTCAATTTTAATATCAAGCAATGCAGCCGAACGCTTAAGAATTTGCTCGAGTTGTTCTACTGAATAGTAATTCAGCCGATTTGTAATTCCAAAACGAGAGCGAAGCGGCGAGCTTAATAAACCGGCCCGAGTTGTTGCGCCAACTAAGGTAAATGGTTGTAACCCAAGTTGAATAGTTTTTGCGCCTGGGCCACTTTCAATAACAATATCAACACGAAAATCCTCCATCGCAGAATACAAATATTCTTCTATTTTCGTTGGAACTCGATGAATCTCATCAATGAATAACACCTCGCCTTTTTGTAAAGAGGTTAGAATACCGGCTAAATCCCCTGGCTTTTCTAACGCAGGTCCGGATGTTACTTTCATTCCCGCGCCCATTTCATGAGCAATGATGTATGACAGAGTTGTTTTTCCTAAGCCTGGAGGACCCGTCAGTAAAACATGGTCTAGAGCTTCGCCACGCCTGCGTGCGGCAGCAATAAATACACGAAGATTTTCGATAATTTTTTCCTGCCCAACAAATTCATCTAATACAGACGGGCGCAGGGATTTATCGAATTCCACATCTTGAGTAAATCGTTCGGGTCGAGTTATATCGTTACTTTTCATAGTTCAAAAGTACCAAGAACGTGAGAGAATTGCAAGGCATTGAGCAACGTTTTCGATAGAAAGCAATCTTTTTCTTCGTACTCAGAATTTCAATTGGTACATTATCGTACGCTCGAATGTCGAAGAGCTTCTTTAATTAATTCTTCAACCGACATGTTACCTGGGTTCTCTATTTCATGAAGAGCGATACGAATTGCCTTCTCAGCAGATTGTTGTGTAAATCCTAATGAAACAAGTGCAAGCAGCGCTTCATTTCTGATTTCAGCGGAGGTTTTTAATAGTGAAGGTACAGCTTGAGAAATACCTTCCGTTTTGGAAAGTGCATCCCGAAGCTCAAGCACAATGCGTTCTGCAGTTTTACGTCCAATCCCCTGTACAGATGTTAGCGCCTGAACATTTCCCTGTACAATATTTGTATGAAGTTCATCGACGCTCATACCTGAGAGAATACCTTGCGCAATTTTCGTTCCTATTCCAGACACAGAAATAAGAAGTTTGAAGAGACTCCTTTCCGCTTCAGTTGCAAAACCATAGAGTTGAAGAGCATCTTCCCTTACATGGAGATGTGTAAAGAGCGACAAAGTGCTACCCAAGTCACCAACTTTTTCATACGTCGAAAGGGGAACATGAACTACATAGCCAATGCCGTTGACCTCAATAGTTAATTCAGTCGGCGCTTTTGAGATAAGGATGCCTCGAATGGATGCTATCATCGTATGTTCACCACTCTTTCAGGATGATTATGAATGAAGTGTTCCCAGTTTTTTGTCGAGCGTTTTCCATCGCGTTGCGGAAATCCAGACCGATAGAAATGACAAAGCGCTACAGCAAGCGCATCAGTCGCATCGAAGTATTTTGGCGCCGCCTTTAAATGCAATTGCGACTGAACCATATATTGTACCTGTCGTTTCGACGCTGCGCCATTTCCCGTTACTGCCTTTTTCACTTCTCGGGGAGAATATTCTTCGGTCGGCATTCCAAAATTTACCGCAGCGAGGAGCGCTACGCCTCGCGCCTGACCAATCTTAAGCGCCGATTGAACATTCTTACCATAGAAGGCTGTTTCAATTGCAAATTCATTCGGTTGGTGTTTGGAGATAATGGACATAAGCGTATCAAAAATTTTTTTCAACCGTAGCGGAAGCGGTTCCGTTGACAAACTTTGAATAACATTATACTCCTTTAATTTCAATTCCGTATTCGACGCCTCAATAACTCCATAGCCTGTAATAATGGTGCCGGGGTCAACGCCTAAAATAATATTTGTATTGGAAACTCCCTTCCTTTTTTGAACGCGGTGCACTGTCTTCCTCTCCACTTTGATAAGATAATAAACCTCAACTCGATTTTGTTACTATTTAATATCCCGAATTTTTAGTTGTGGAATCATTTCCCCGGCAAATTCATTTTCATCTACTGAAAATGCAATGTCAATTTTTTTGGAGTTCTGCACCCGATACAGATGATCGCCCAGATTGAATCCTATTGCATCATATATATAATAGCCATTGCGAACTTTGAACCGGAGATGATTTTTCCCAACAATTCGCGGTTTTCCAACAACTTCAACGCCGCGAGTAACAAATATTGGCCTCATGTTTTCAGGTCCAAATGGTGAAAAATAACTTAGGATACGAATAAATTTCGGAGTAAGATCCGACAGGGCAAGTTCTGCTTCAATAGAAATTTCTGGCTTCTTCAAAGACTCTGAAAGAAGTTTCTGCGCTACCTGTTGAAACGCCTCCCGAAATTCATCGATCTTTTCCAATTCGACCGTTAACCCAGCTGCGTACTTATGTCCGCCAAATTGTATTAGCTTATCCTCACACTGCTTCAGTGCATCATAAATATTAAATCCTGAAATACTGCGCGCAGAACCTTTTGCTACTCCATCGATCGTCGTCATCAAAATTGTAGGGCGGTAGTATCGTTCAACAAGACGTGAGGCAACAATTCCAATTACTCCCGGATGCCAAGAGGATTCATGAAGAACAATGGCAGAATCACTATCGGCATTGAGCAATGATTCGACAATTTCCTGCGCTTGCATATAGGTTTCTTCGTCGATTTTCCGACGCGTCGTATTGTCATTTTCCATTACTTGTGCTAATTCTAATGCCTGTTCGTAGGAAGGGCACGCTAGAAGTTTTACGGCACAAGCTGCATCTCCAATTCTACCAACTGCATTGATACGTGGCGCCAGTCCAAACACGATTTGTCCTGTTGATATCTTTCCAGTTTCTAATTTTGCTGTTTTTATAAGCGCTTGAATCCCCGGAAGTGGATTTGTATTAATGAGCTCTAATCCTAACTTAACTAGTGTTCTGTTTTCTCCAGATAATGGAACAATATCTGCGGTTGTCGCCAACGTTACGTATTGCAAGTACTCTTGTATTAGTTTTTCTTGCTCTGCTCGAAGATGTTGTTTTACTATTGGAGAAAGAAGGAGCGCCTGTATGAGTTTGAAGGCGACTCCGCATCCACAGAGGTACTTAAATTCATATTTACACTCTGGACGTAATGGATCAAGAACGGCAACAGCATTCGGTACTGTATTTCCTGGTTCATGGTGATCACAAATAATAACATCTATCCCAAGAGAACGTGCGTATTCTACCTGTTGATGAGCAGTGATACCGCAATCAACCGCAATGAGTAATGTCGGTTGATGTCGACTAATTTGATCGATTCCTGCATTCGACAATCCATATCCATCACGAATCCGATCAGGAACAAAGTAATATACATTATCTACAAGCTGTTTGAAAAATGACCACAGCATTGCTGTTCCATCTGAACCATCAACATCATAATCTCCATAGACAACGATACATTCGTTTTCAACCAATGCACGTTCAATGCGTTCAACAGCGGCTGGCATATCTTGCATAAGGTATGGATCGAGGAGATCGCTCATCTGAGGACGAAAATATTGCCGCGCTTTTTCGTATGTATCAACACCGCGACTTACTAATATTTCTGAAAGGATTGGCGAAATGGAAAGCTGCTCACTTAAAGCTTTGACTGCTTCGAGAGCTTCGGGCGATAAAGCTTCAAGCTCTTGTCGAATCATCCAACGATATTCTCGTATTGGCGTCAACTGTTCTCCTTCCGAATTTTCTGATGCAGCTCTGTTTGAAGAAGACGGGCAATATTGTCAGAGAATTCTATATATGCCATAGAATGTCGGTAAGCCGAATTCTGTCTTTTCGCAACAGTGCGAAGAGGCAGTCATTTCTCTGTGCGACCTACCCTTCCTGTGTTCTTTTTCAAGAAGTTGAACGGGCAATTCTTCCCGAACCGTTTA
>DAOOUW010000040.1:0-13928 GCA_035390885.1 Bacteroidota bacterium
ACATACATCCGTAGCAGCGAATACAAAAAAGCTCTTGAATGGTACTCAAAAGCATACGGGATCGAAGGCGCAAAGAAATTTACCGCAAGTTTTTATGGTGGTTTAATTTCCGAATATTTGCACGAACCACTTCAAGCGGCGCAGTGGTTCGAGCGCGCACAAATAGATACCAACGACTCTCGTGATCGTTTTACATCACTCTATGCCGCTTATAAAGCTGCGTGTTATACAAAACGTTACTCAGATGCACTCCAGATTCTCCACACTATGCAACAAGAAGTTCCATCATCGCCATTCCTTCCGGCATTACTTATCGAAGGAGCATCGCTTTCGATCAATGAGTTGAATGAACCAAACACTGCTATTGAACTCTGTCATTGGATTCTCAGAAATTCGCCTCGCAGTCAGTTTGAAGATGACGCTTACTATTTTATTGGTCTTGCATACCGAAAGGCAAAAAATTATGAAGCCGCCCTCGAAACATTTGCCAAACTCCTCCAGCGGTATCCTGCAAGCGAATTTTATGATGATGCTATTCAACAACGGTGGTACATCGAGACGTTCGATTATCAGCAAAAAGGATCGAGTATACAAAAGCTTGCAGAGTTACTCGGAGATGTTATTGCAGAACGACCTCGGGGGGAACTGGCTTACCGCTTAGCGGAAATATATTTCTATGATTTGAAAGATTACGAACGAGCAGCCGTCCAATTCACTGCAACTTTACAACAAAATATCCCTGATACACTCCGGCAGCATGCCTGGTACTTGTTAGGACAATCGTACGAATATCTTGCAATGAGCAATACTATTTCCACGAGCAAAGGTTCAGCATATCTTTCAGAAGCTCTTACATCGTATGACTCATTGATTCATCGTTACCCTCAAAGTCAATTAGCAGAAGAGGCAACTGTTGCGTCCTATAAGATTCAAATTCAATCTGCACATTCACCAGAAGAGTTGCATCGCATAAGCACAACATTGAATGCCGATCCTTTAATTCATTCTGGAAAAGACCGTGTACTTTTGGCGTTGGGCGATTCTTACCTCGCTGAAAAACAATATTCCGATGCTATTGCAACCTATAAACTCTTATTAGAAAAATATCCTAAGAGTTCGGTTGTGCCAATAGCATTCTATCAACTTGCCAACGCATATTCATCACTCGGCGCAAAAGATTCCGCAAAAGTTATTTACCAGCAGTATCTCGAACGATTTCCGGATCATTATAAGAGCGCTCAGGCTTTTTTGATAATGGCGCAAACCTATAATCAAAGCCACGAACCTGATAAGGCTCGCCAGCTAATTCAAACAATAAAGAAAAAATATTATTACACTCTCGCAGCAACGGAATGCAATGAACTCGAGGCTGATGCAGCATTCATTGCAAGTAATTTTCAACTCTCATCAAAACTCTATCGATCTCTTCTCGATTCGCTTCGTTCGACTCCACTCTTATCTCTGCAATATCCTCAACGTATTGCAAATTATTTTTACCAACTTGCAGTTTGCTACGACTCATTACATCAGAATCGTGAAGCACAACATTGCTATGCTCAATACATCACCTATGATCGAAGTAGCGAACGGACAACTACGGCATTGAAAGCGCTTATTCAATACGCAACGGAAACTGGGAACGTTAACCTTGCAACATACTATTTAAAAATGCGTGGAAATCTTGCGGCAAAGTCTGGCGGCTCAAATTCAACGATTGCGTACGAAACAGCTCAATTGCTTTTTGATGCAGGAAAATATTCGGATGCGCTTGATAATTACATTGAGGCACAGAAACAAATAACGGATGAAAACTTAAAGCCTATCATTGATGGTCAAATCGTTCGATGTACCTTCTGTCTCGATAGACTTGACGAAGCAAATAAGCGTGCTGCTGAATTCATAAAAAAATATCCTAAAGAGAAAGAATATTTTGCAATCTTTGAGTACGAACGCGGCGCATATTTTATGAGGAAAGAAAAGTTCGATGTCGCAAAACAATATTTTACAAATGTTATAAAAAAATATCCTAAAGCATCAATTGTCCCGGAAGCAATGTATTGGAACGCTCGCTTATACGAGATCGATGGAAAATTTCCTCGGGCTGTTGCAGTGTACGATTCATTACTCCAATTCTATCCAAAGCATGCTATTATTCCAAAAGTACGATTAAGTCTTGGAAACGTGTACTATGCAATGGAACAGTGGGAAGCCGCAGCTAGACAATATCGCATTGTACTCGACAGCACAAAAGCTCCTGAGTTAGCGCCCATTGCAATGAGCAATTTAATTCTTGCATATAAAGAAATGGAAATGTTCGATGTTGCCCTTGACCTGACACGAAAATTTATTGACGAATTCCCAACAGACTCGACGATCATCGACAAAAAAATTGATATCGGACTCCTCTACCAAAAGCTCGGCTACTACCAACAAGCCATTGTCCATCTTCAAAGTCTGATTGTTCCTGGCAACAACGACCTTGAAGCTGAGTTACGATACTATATCGGCGAATCATATTTCTTAAAAGGAGATTATCAGCAAGCTGTCCTTGAATTTTTGAAAGTGCCCTACCTTGTTACGAAAGTTGGAAAGATTGATTGGGCTGCAACGTCGTACTATATGGCAGGCCAATCGTATGAAAAGCTCGCAAAGCCAGATCAAGCAATTCAAATGTATCAACAAATTATTGACAGAAAAGAATCGGATGCGCAATTCAAGACTGCTGCACAGAAAGAAATCGAGCGTGTAAAAACAATTATGGGTACCAAATAGGGATTACGAGAGTGGGATACATTTTTGAACAGGAAATCGAATCTATTATCAATGTCGTTCGTACAAAAACAATTGGCGAGGATGATGAAATTCGCCTCAGATCAATCCTTAAATCTCCAATTCATACTTCAATTAAAGCGTATTTCCGCGCAGAAGTAGAAAAAATTTTCCAACAAGAACGCGAAAAAGAAAATCGTTCAAAGAAACTCCCCTACGAATTACCAGAGGTCGTGAGCTTACAGAAACAAATCGATAAACTTCTTATTCTCAATTATCATTTTACACGAGATGAATTTGATACGCTGCTTGACGAATCGGTACATTTTCAATTCAATTATCTCTGTCGTCCTCAATGGACATTGCTCAATTTTATCTTTGGAACGAATCACGTCATTACGACATCTGTCACCGAGTCAAAACTTAGGTACTGCGTTGATTACTCTTACATCCCTATTCTCTTAAAACGATACATCGAAGAGCGCGGCTATACCGAAATTAAGTACGAAGATTTCCAGGCGCTTCTAAAAAAAATCGACGATGAAATTATCTCTCTCCATAATCCTGAAGAACTCGCTCGTATGCTCCGCCCACTCTTTGCGTTCCTTGAATCAACGCTTCCACCTCAAGCAGAAGAGCGAACAATTCCGATAAATGCTGCAATCGTTTTCTTTGAAGATAAACGTTGTACCAATATTCAACAACGACTCGAGATCGAGCGCGACCTTAGAGGCTATTCGAACATTACATTGCAAAATTTAATTGATATTCTTCAATCCGCTTATAACAATGAATCGCCTACTATTGAACAAGAAGAGATTCAAGAGCAGGTACTTTCTACAGTGAATGAAGAAAATAATGAGTCTGTTTCATTGCCATCAACATCGGTATCAGAAAATCAGGAATCAGCTTTGAGTGAAATTTCTTCGGAACCAATTCAAGCCAACCCAACAACTCTCGAAGTAACGCTTTCCTCATGGTTTCCGCAAAACGTACGTGAAAAAATAGTGCGAAAACTTTTCCATAAGAATGAAGGAGCATTTCAAAAAGTATTAGTCGAAATCGAAGAGATTTCTCAGTGGGCTGATGTTGCGCATTATCTCGACGCTTTCTTTATAACGAGCAATATCGATCCATTTGAAGAAGCTGCTGTACTCTTCACAGACACACTCTATGACTACTACCATAGAATTTCTCCCTCAAATTGAGAACCTATGCAATTTATTGATGAAGCAAAAATTCTTGTTAAAGCCGGTGATGGCGGTAATGGTTGTATTAACTTCCATCACGAAAAATTTGTACCGAAAGGCGGACCCGACGGCGGTAACGGCGGGGATGGCGGGGATGTAATTCTTCGCTCTTCACGTCACATCAATACACTCCTTGATTTTAAGTTCAAACGGCATTTCCATGCACAAAATGGAGAAAATGGAAGAGGAAAAAATCAGAACGGAAAAAATGGAGAAGATTTTATCATCGAAGTACCTTGCGGTACGGTAGTCCGAGATGTGCACCGGAATAAAATTCTTGGCGATCTTACAAATCATGGTGATGAACTAATTATAGCTCGAGGCGGAAAGGGTGGACGTGGCAATGCAGAATTTGCAACGCCTACCAATCAAGCGCCGCGTTATGCAGAACCTGGTACTAAGGGCGAGGAGCGTGAAATCATTCTCGAGTTAAAGCTTTTAGCAGATGTTGGCTTGGTGGGATTTCCAAATGCCGGAAAATCAACTCTTATCTCAGTAATTTCATCTGCTAAACCAAAAATAGCTGACTATCCATTTACAACGCTTGTACCCAACCTCGGTGTTGTTCGATATGGCGAAGGGAAAAGTTTTGTCGTCGCAGATATTCCCGGACTTATAGAAGGCGCACACAATGGAAAAGGATTAGGCATTCAATTTCTTCGACACATTGAACGTACGCGTATTCTTTTATTCCTTATTGATGCGCTTTCTGAGAATCCAAAACGTGAATATGAAATTCTTATCAATGAATTGCACTCTTATAAATCTACATTGCCACGAAAGAAAAAAATTGTCGCCATCACAAAGATAGATACTGCCGATAGCGCGCGAAGAGAAGAACTCAAAAAAATTAAATTTGGACGGGGAATTCCGACGCGCCTCATTTCATCCGTTAGCGGTGAAGGGATCCAGGAACTTCTGGATACTCTCTGGAAAAGTCTTATGGAACTTAAAAGATAGATTTTACGTTGGATAAACAAATTGAACGGATATTGATCCTCGTATGATATCAAGAAGAAAAGCTCTGAAATACATTGGATTTTCGACTTTAGCGCCTTCGCTGCTTCGAGCAAATTCTGCCAATACAATTTCGTGGCGAAACCGATTGAGCGTATTCAATTCTTTTAATATAAAACAGGTACAGATTAAGCCTACTCCAGCTCAATGGTCGAATGATACAATTACAATCGCATGGATTGGACATTCAACAACACTAATAAACTTTTTTGGTACTATCATTGTAACTGATCCTGTACTTACAAATAAAATTGGCGTAGAGGTTCTTGGACTTTTAAAAGTTGGACCTGAGCGATTAGTCGAACCAGCTTTGCACATCGATGAGATACCACGACCTCATTTTATCCTTATCTCCCATGCCCATATGGATCACATGGATATAGAAACAATATGTAAATTCCCAGATGACATCCCACTGATTGTTGCCAAAAATACTTCTGATGTTCTTGAAAATATTTTGCGTAAGAAAGTTATTGAGTTAGATTGGGGGGAAAAATCCGATTATAGCGATGTCCATATTGAAGCGCTTCGTGTAAAACATTTTGGTTGGCGATATCCATGGGAAGAAGATCGCTCGCGCGGAAATAGGAATGGAAGAAGTTTCAATGCCTACTTGCTAAGTAAAAATGATCATTATATACTTTTTGGCGGAGATACAGCCTATCAACATTTCTTTGAAGAAATTGGAAAGCGTGGAATTCATGTAGATTGTGCACTAATGCCAATTGGCGCATACAATCCCTGGATTCATAACCATTGCAATCCTGAGCAAGCGATAGAAATGGCACAGCACGTAAACGCTCATGCTTTTCTGCCCATTCACTGGGGAACATTCATTCAAAGTAATGAACCAACACAAGAGCCAATCGAACGAGTTCAACGCGCTATTCCATCAACAAGAATGAAATTAGGTTGGACACGCCAAGGCGAAACATGGTCGCTCAATGAACAAAACAATACCTTGACCAAAGAGGGAAAAGTTGGTATATTGTAGTTTAGAAATAATAAGAAAGACACCGCGGGGTGGAGCAATTGGTAGCTCGTCGGGCTCATAACCCGAAGGTTGTAGGTTCAAGTCCTACCCCCGCTACAAAAAAAAGGCGCTCGGTTTTCCGAGCGTTTTGTTTTTTAAACCAAAATGGAATTCCCCAATCCTTTTGAAAGAGGTGAAATTTTGGGTCAATTTTTTCACGCAGATTACATAGATTTACACAGATAAGATATATTTTGATTGAGAAAGTTTCGCGTAATAGTGGCTTCGATACGGGCTGTCGCCCTACTTAGCCACCGTCGGGATTTCGGTTGCCGAGTAGCCGTAAGGCATATCGAGGCAACAACCTTCACAGATTTCTAACACATAGTATGGAAGAAAAAAGGCTGGCAGAAATTCTGCCAGCCTTTGGAAAAATGCTTGAGTCCGATTTTCAACGCTATTTAATCTGGAATTTCAATAGCGACAAAACGAATCTTCTTATCTACTCCTTTAACACGCAACATTACAGCATCGCCGGGGTTTAGTTTTTTCAACTCCGATTTAAATTCTTCTACCGAACCAACTGACTTCTCACCAATATTAAGAATAACATCTCCCTTCATTAAACCTCGTTCCTGCGCTGGGCTAAAAGGTTCTACATTTTCAATGTAAACACCTTTTTCAACTTTATATTCACTTTTCAATTTACTATCGAGCGAGCGAATCGTCAATCCAAGCGATTCAATTTTCATTGTTGACGACGACTCCGAATCAGTTTCACCTCCAGCGGAAGATTCAGTGGCTGTGGTTTCTTCTCCCTCGCGAGCTTTCAATGTAACTTTTGTTTCAATTATTTTTTTGTTCCTCCAGATTTTCAATGTTACAACTTCACCAGGAGATTTGCTTGCCACAATTGTTTGAAGAGCATTCGGAGAATTTACTTCTTTTCCATCAACTGACAAGATAATATCGCCTGCCTGAATTCCAGCTTCTTCTCCTGCACTCTTCTCGCCTACGTCTCTAACTTTAACGCCTCGAGGCTTCTCTAATCCTACTGCTTTGGCGGTAACCGCATCAACTGGTTCAATACGTATGCCAATGTACCCACGCTGAACTTTTCCACTCTTAATAATATCATTTGCAACTTTCTTTGCGAGATTAATTGGAATTGCAAAACTATATCCCTGATAGCGAGCATTCGTCGTCGCAATTGCTGTGTTGATTCCAACGACTTCGCCTTTAATATTCACAAGCGGACCGCCGCTGTTGCCGGGATTTACAGCCGCATCCGTTTGAATAAAATTCTCAATGCCATATCCGCTCTCATCATTGATAATTCCAATTTGTCTTCCAAGTGCGCTCACAATTCCTTCCGTCATTGTTGATTTCAATCCAAGCGGAGCGCCAATAGCAAAGACAATGTGCCCAACTTCTACTTCATCTGAGTTCCCTAAAGCAGCGGCAGGTAAATCATTCTCTTCAATTTTAATGACTGCAAGGTCTGTGTACTTATCTGTGCCGATAAGTTTTGCTTTAAATTCTCGAGTATCGGAAAGCTGAACCTTAATTCCATTTTTCTTTGCTCCTGCCACAACGTGATTATTCGTAAGGATATATCCGTTCTTCGTAATAATCACTCCCGAGCCAGCTCCTTTCTCTGGCGCTCTTCGCGGCATATCGAACTTAAAATCTGGACCAAAGAACTTGAAGAAGAATTGAGATATATCTCCTTGGTCGCCTGCACCAGGTTCTATCTCCACTTCGACATAGACAACAGAAGGCGTTACTGTGACTCCAACTTGATGGAACGCTTCATTGAGTGCATTCAGCGTTTCATTTGGTTTGATGGGCGCCTCTTGCGCTCCAAGTTTTACATTATCGCCAGCAAAGGAAAAATCGATCCCCTTAAAACTCGAAACCAGAATAACTCCAAAGATTATTCCAAGGGTAATCAAAAAGATTGCGGCAATAACGGATTTCGATGAAAATGACGACATAGTCTCTCCTTTCTCTTTAATCATATTCTATGAAGTAATTCGAGCGAATGCAACGGTCGTGCATCGTCAAAATGATGTTGTAGATAGCAACGCAAGATATTCTCTATTTCATTTCCAACCGTACGATCAACATGCACTGTCTTCAATGATGAAATATTCCATTGCAAAAAAATCCTTAGCATCTTTAATGTTTGCATGGATAATTGAACATCTAAAGTATAAGACGGTTCATATATTCTTAATGTTCCATTATGCTTCTGGAACGTACAATCCTGGCAATAGAGAACGCCATCCTCGATATGAAACTCGCACGATTGAACAGCATCAATATCGATTGGATTACCACATCGAGCACATTTGTCCAGTGATGGAGCAAAACCCATGGTCTGAGCAATTTGCGCTTCAAAAGCGTAAAGGTACTTTAACGGTTCGTCAGAGGCATCGAGCTCTGATAAAGTTGTCAACAGTAATTGAAAGAACGGAATATTTTTTTCTTCATGAGACGTAATTCGATGGACAAGTTCCGCAAGGGCAAATGCAACAGAGAGATGTTCCAGCGATGAATAGAATGAATTAAAAGATTGGATCATTGTGCCTTGCGTGAGCAAATGGAGATCTCGATTCTCCTTTTTATACATCACAACTTGTGAATACATAAGCGGCTCAAGCGACGAACCAAATTTACTCTTCAATCCACGCGATCCTTTCGCAATTCCCTGAAGTTTCCCAAACTCTTTCGTGTACATTGTTACGATTTTGCTCGTATCGCGGTACTTCATCGATTTCAATATGATTGCATCAGTTTTAACAATCATACAGCTTCATTTTTCTCGCAAGTTAATGAAATTATTTTTTATCATCGAAATGGGAAAGCTCCATGAATGATAGAAATCGATCATGAATCTTCAGGTAATTCAAATCACGAAGATTTTCAATACTAAATTTTTCGACACAGAAAGATGCAAGGGTACTTCCATAAATGACGGCACGTTTAAGATTATTCGGCGATAAATCCTCCGTGCGAGCTAACCATCCAATAAATCCGCCTGCGAATGAATCGCCTGCGCCAGTTGGGTCAAAAATATTTTCTAATGGATATGCAGGAGCAGAAAAAATTGTATCATCAGTTACAAGGAGAGCGCCATGTTCCCCCTTTTTCACAATGACACTATGCGGTCCCATACTTATAATTTTTTTCGCCGCCTTAATGAGGTTTGGTTCATTCGTAAGCAATCGCGCTTCCGAATCATTGACGATCAGCACGTCCATATGCTTCATTGTTTCTGCAAGTTCCTTCGGCTTCGTCTCGATCCAGTAATTCATGGTATCGCCGACAACAAGCCGAGGCTTGTTTATCTGATTGAGAACTTGCAACTGTAAAACTGGATCGATATTGCCAAGGCAAATATACGATGAGTTTTTGTAGCGGTCAGGAATGATGGGATTAAATTTTTCGAAAACATTTAAGTGAGTAAAGAGAGTGTCGCGGACATTGAGATCGTAATGGTATTTTCCGCCCCACCGAAACGTTTTTCCATTTTCAATAATCTGTAATCCATCTAAGTCTATTTTTCGCGATTCAAGGAATTCAATATGCTCCTTTGGAAAATCTCCGCCAACAACACCGACAAGTCGAACTGGTTGCACAAAGTAACTCGCAGCAACGGAGATGTAAACAGAGGAACCCCCAAGCGCTTCGCTTGTTTTTCCAAATGGAGTCTCAACAGTATCCAATGCCACTGAACCAACAACAAGTAAACTCATTATTTTTCCTTTCATTGAATAGTTTTTAATTCAGAAATCTGACTTGCTATTTCCTGTGTTCCAATAAACTCATCTACTACCTTCAATGCCCATCGCTGATTTGGCCATGGAAGCAGACGCGATGCTTCTTCAAATTCTAACCACTGAAAAAGCTGGTGTTCCTGCGATAATACCGGCTCATTTCCATCCGGAATTTCGGCTGCAAAGAGGGTTACAAACTCCACACAATCATTCTGTTCATTATAAAATGAATTGACAATCGGAACATTCCATACCTTCCTATATGGTAATTGTGTTTCTTCTTCAAGTTCACGTAATGCACCCGCAAGCGCATTCTCACCTTTGTTTAAAGTACCTGTTACAATCTGCCAGAGATTTGGATAGAGAGTTTCGTTTGCAGCACGTTGCAACAATAAGTATTCACGCTTCCCGTGCTGCTGCCGAAAAATATACACCTCTACTAATTCACTTCGTACCTGCGGCATATTCTTTCAACAATTTGATAAAAATAATTGAAGTTCATCATCCATCAACTCTTGATATTCTCCCTCATCCAAATTTCCAAGCTGAAATGCACCAATCGCAACTCTTTTGAGCGAACGTACTTTTCCACCAACTGCAGAAATCATTCGCCGAACTTCTCTGTTTTTCCCCTCGTTAAGAACAACGATGATAGTGTTTCTATTCAATACATCAACTTACACTGGCCGAGCGAAATGATTCTTCCTTTCGATCGTAATTTCCACACCATTCCGTAATTGACGAATCTGCTTTTGAGTTAAAGGTTCTAACGTTGTAACCTCATAAGTTTTCGGTACCTTGAATTCCGGAGCTGTAAGTTTATTTGCAAATCGAGAATCATTTGTCAAGATCAACAAACCTGATGTATCTTTATCTAATCTGCCAACAGGCTTCAAGTTGTGGTATTGCGGTGGAAGACAATCATATATCGTCTTTCTGCCAAGCTCATCCGAGGATGTCGTTACAACGCCCTCTGGTTTATGAAAAAGGATGTATCGGGATTTCTCTTGAACTAGTTGCGCTGCGTCAACACTAATAACATCCTCTACAAGATTTACCCATCGCAATGGATTATTACAAGGTACACCGTTGACCAGAACTTTTCCATTTTCGATAACTTTTACCGCCTGTGAGCGTGAACAATATCCAAGCTTTGATAACGCTCGATGGAGTGAAACCTTATTTGGCGCTCTCGATGTTCGTCGTTTCTCAATCATAACTATTGCAAGATAACTGAAATTTGAGTGAATAAAAATATGAAGATTTTTGCCTAGACCTATTTTGTTTGCAATCTCCAGGCCATCAATACTGCACTGCACGCTGCTCCCACGTTCAGCGATTCAGCTTTTCCATACGCCGGAATCGTCAATCTATAGTCGGCAATTTGAATGAGCGGTTTCGATACGCCGTGCGCTTCACTTCCAAAAATAAGAACTGTTTTTTCTGGATAACAAAAAGTAATAATAGAACTATCTCCATCCAGAACAGTAACGCATAGTTTCCAACCATTTTGTTGTAACTGAGGCAGGGAATTTTCAAAGTGTACATTTTCAATGATAGGAATATGGAATATCGAACCAGCGGTTGAACGAATAACTTTTTCATTGTAGAGTGAAACCGAACCTTCGCTGAGTAAAATCGCACTGACGCCAAACCAATCGCACGTACGGATAATAGTCCCTAAATTTCCAGGGTCATTGATTCTTTCGCAAGCCACAATCATTTGTCCTTTATCAAAGGGAATCTCATCGATGCTCCATTGTCTTTGATGCAATACAGCAATGACTCCCTGCGAATTTACGGTATCAGAAATTTTTGCAAGCTGAGTTTCTGTAATCTCAAAAACATGGATTGCTTGTTCTCTTGCCTTCTTTAATATATCATTATGTTCCGATGCACTCTCCGGAGTCGCGGCGATTAATTCTATTGTAAAGTTTGATTTCAGAGCCTCTTCCAATGCATGCCATCCTTCAAGAACAAATTTTTGCTCTTCTTCTCGTACTTTCTTTCTCGAAAGCGATGTGATATAGTTCATCTGATTTTTTGATAGATGCATTATCACCTCCGTTCCATTTTACTTACGCCACTCAACTCTGTTCCAATCTCCACCTGTGCTGTTTCCAAATAAGACGCAGGCATTCGAAACATCTGTTCGATATAAAGTAATGTTATTTTTCGAAAAACGATCCAATATTTCTTTTGATGGATGCCCAAATTTATTATTTACTCCGACCGAAATGATTGCAATGTTCGGTTTTACAAATGAAAGAAATTGCTCACTCGAGCTTGTCTCACTTCCATGATGCCCAACTTTTAGAAGAGAGGATTCGAGAAAATCTCCATATCTCAAAACCAACATAGTCTCAATTTTTTCTTCTGCATCTCCTGTAAAAAGCGCTGTACTATTCCCATACTGCAACTTAATAACAATCGAAGTATTGTTGAGATTTTTTCTCTCAACCTGATTTTGTGATGGACTAAGAATGTACAACCTCACAGAATTATCTGGATAGAGTTGTTCTCCACTGTGTGCGTACTTAATATAAATCCCTTTCTCTTTAAGCTTTGTCAGAATATTCTGAAACTCCTTCGGAATCGAAGAAAGAGATGGAACAACGAGTGTGTCTATTTTTACAGCATCGGCAACGCTTTCGATTCCACCATAGTGATCATCGTGAGGATGTGTTATGACCACATACTGTAATCGTCGGACACCGCTCTTTTGAAGATATGGAACAATGGTTCTCTTTCCTGCATCGGAATTTCGCCAGCTTGGTCCACCATCGATCAACACCCTGGATTGATGGGGCAATTCAAGTAAACAGGCATCTCCCTGCCCAACATCGAAGAATGTTGTTTGTACTTTTTCAGTGTCTTTCTGAAAAAAAGTTGAGTAAACATACCAATTGGCAGCAATGAGTAACACGATAAGAGTAAACGTGATTTTTTTCTTCGGCATCGAAATTCCTATAAGTAATAAAAAATACAAAAGCGCTTCTGATGGAGCAAGCGTACCGACAGGAATCGAGGCAAAAGGCACTTCGGCAGCCGAGTGTACAATGAATAACATTCCCTGTGAAACAAGCTCCGTCACTTCGCTATAACACGATGCAATAGCCATGCTTATCGGCGCTGCAAGCAATTCAACGAATCCAAGTATTATAATAAGACTCGACAGCGGAACAACAACAAGATTTGCCACAAACGAAATTATGGAAACTCGACCGAAGTAGTAAGCCGTAAATGGCAGCGTCCCAATTTGCGCCGCTAACGATACCGCAAATAGTTTGTAGAGCGATTTACTCCATCTACCAACAATTCCTCCAAGTGGTAATTGATTTACACGACTTGTTAAGCGTGGATAAAAATATACGATTGAGATGACTGCCGAAAATGACAACTGCGCTCCAACACCGAATAAATTATTTGTATTGAACAAAAGCAAGATGAGAGCCGCAACAGCAAGTGAATTGTAAATATTTGTACGGCGCTCAATGCAAGTTCCAAGGAGAATAATCGATGACATTATCGTCGCCCTGACAACAGATGGACACATTCCTGTAATTACCATATAACAGAAAAGTGCAACAATAGACAGCAATGAAACTCCTCGCCGAGATATTCGCAGTGTACTAAAGAGCGCAAAAAAGATAAGCACAACAATGGCGATATGCGTACCTGATACTGCCAGCACATGAATCGTTCCAGTCTCGATAAATGATTGCTCTACATCCTTAGAAAGATAATCTCTATTTCCAAGAACAATACTTTTAAGGAAGTTAGCGATTAGATTAGAATGGAGAGAATCATAAATGCTATAGAGACATTTTTCCAATGCAAAAAATGAGCCCATCAATGTTATTGGATGTCGAGCGAGTATTGTTCGAATGCTATCAGCATAAACAATTCCATCAATAGAATTCAACTCGAGGTAACGTCCAAAATTAAATTCACCGGGATTGCGCAGCGATGGAAATCCTCCAGCTTTTCCCTTCACTACAATACTGCTTCCTACTTCCAACGCCGCCTCATTGCTATTCTTCTTTTTGCCATAAATCATAAGTTTGGAATAACGATTAGTACTGATATTTCCCGCTACGGTACTATCAATATTCATAAGAAATCGAACTTGATCAT
>DAOOUW010000040.1:14028-17341 GCA_035390885.1 Bacteroidota bacterium
CAAAATTCCGGCAGAAAGGAGCGCCACGACCCGTACTGCGGGCATTTGGTAGTTTTTCCCCATAGTGTATTTTTAATTTAATATAGTTCTAACAATGCCGGCGTCAAATCAGTAATTGAATGAATTCGTTTGGCTAAGCGCTTTCGTTGTACGCCACAGAGAATGCAAGGGACATCATTCCTTGTGTGAGATTTTGTCGAAAGATCCTCGATATTTCCGTGATCGCTAATCATAATAAAGAGCGATGATGAATGATCAAAGTCGCTGAAGAAGCCGTCAAGAAATTGATCAAGCTGCTCGAGTATTTCTCGAGCAACATGAAAATCACGTTGATGCCCCGCTCTATCAGTTAGAAAATATTCAAAGATAGTGAGATCATAATTTTTTGAAAGTTGAGCAAGATGATTCCCGGCATTAAATGGAGCAATACGCGGCACTTCAGGATGACCTAATTCATGCCATCGCTCACGAATCAAATCCGCAGAAATTGCACTGTTCGAAATTAAATTCCCGACTGTCAAGAGCGGAACATCGCTTACAATGCAAGAGTACGTAAGCGCTGGAATTCTTTGCGTACCTGATGAAGTATAATCAAAGAACGGTTGAGGAAATGCATTGGCAAAGATTACAGATTTCCCTAATTGTTTGAAGGCAAGAAAGATATTTTTCTCCTGCAATATTTTTCTTAAAACGGTTGGTGGATACGGACCAAAGTGTCTTCCAAAAATTTTTGCTCCGTTTACTCCCGCAAACAAAGCTGTCTGTCCAGTGCCGCTTTGAGGCAAGCCCGGCATTCCAAGTGTGGCCTTCACTGGACGAACCTCAGATAGTTGCGTAGAAATTTTTTTTCGTTTAAGATGAAATAACTCGCCGCCGCATAACTTTTGAAGCATAGGCAGTTGCGACGCAAAGAAAGGATTGACAGATGGATCTTTTTTCCCAATTCCAACGCCATCAACAAAGAAAATAACAATATGCAACGGCGCTTTCAATGTTGTTTCCTTCCTTTATCAAACAGTGAAAAAATTTCTTCTATTTACTATCAATAATCAGTGTTACGGGACCATCGTTCAATAGCTCAACATCCATCATTGCACGAAAAATTCCTGTAGCTACTTTTCCTTCACCGATAAGCTCACGGAGATACCGTACGAACAAATTATACAGAGATTCTGCACGCTGTGGATCCGCAGCATCAGTATAGCTCGGGCGATTTCCTCTTCTTGTGTCGCCATAGAGCGTAAATTGCGAAACAACCATAGCAGAGCTACCCGTTTGCAGAAGCGATAAATTCATTTTTCCATTTTCATCGTTAAAGATTCGAAGATTTGCACACTTTTCCGCGACATATTTCGCATCGGCTTCACTATCCCCTTGTTTGACGCCAAGAAAAATGAGCAGTCCATTTTCGATGGAACTATAGAGATTCCCTTCAATTGTTACTGAACATTGCTTTACACGTTGAACAACTGCCCGCATTCGGTATCAGTTAGAATGAAAATGTTGTAGTGGTTTTCGTGCACGAATGACCCGCGGAATTTTTTGAAGATCATAAACAGAAGTAATATCAATGTATCCAGCAGAAGAAAGAAGCAGCTCAACATGCGGCGACTGGCCAAACCCAACTTCCACAGCAAATAGTCCATCGGGCTTCAAGAGTCTATCCGAAAGGATGAGCAATTGTTTGTAGAACGAAAAACCATTTCCATCATCCGTAATAGCATGACGCGGTTCAAAATTACGGACTTCTGGCTGAAGCGTTTCCCATTCATCTACCGACACATACGGTGGATTGCTAACAATGACATCATACTCGTACTTCAATTCATCCTTCAATTGAAAAATATCAGCCTGGAGAAATTCAATTCTAGAAACAACTTGATGACGTTGAGCATTACCATGCGCAACGATAAGCGCTTCTGGATTGATATCGATGGCTGTTACGTTTGCATTCGGCGCGTACTTTGCCACCGAGATTGCAATATTTCCGCTCCCTGTTCCAACATCAAGTACTCGCAACGGATCAGGAAATCGTTTTTTACATTCTAATAATACTTCTTCAACGAGCGTTTCTGTTTCTGGACGTGGAATCAGCACTTGAGAATCAACCTCGAATTGTAGTCCCATAAAAAAAGCAGATTGTACAATATATTGAACAGGCTCGTGTTTCAACCTTCGCGCAAAGAGAGTACGAAAGATTATAAGTTCCTTCTGTGAGATGGGACGATCAAAATTAGTGTACAGTTCGATGCGTTGCAGATTCAAAACATGCGATAATAATAATTCAACCGTAAGGCGCGCCTCATCAAAACCTTTCTCAGCAAGATAGTCGATTGCGGTTCTCATAAGTTCACGCAATGTCCATTGTTTGCCAGATTCTTCGATCATACCTTTTTATCTTTTCCGCCTTGTTAAGGTTTTCTTTTTCTTTGGAACTGATTTCATTATACTCTTCTTTTTTGGTACTGATTTCTTTGCACTCTTTTTCTTATAAACCTTTTTGACAACTTTTTGCTTTTTTGTCGTACGCTTTAGTACACGCGTTTTTTTCTTTACTGCTTTCTTTGCAGATTTATGTGCGCTTGCAACAAAAGCTCGCCGTCGAATACTTCCAACCTCTTCCTCTTCCTCAATAACAACTATTTCTGATTGTTCATCTTCTGGCGCTGGTTTTGCTTTTAAACGAACGCGATCCTCCGGATAAAAACCAAGCTGCTCCATTTCATTCTCCTCAATATCGCTGTCGGGTGGAAGTTCAGGGACTGGTTCTCCCTCTTCCCTCGCAGGAATAATCTGAAAGCGTGGATCTGCATCAAGCATAGCGGTAAATTCAGGTAATGGCGCTACTTCGAATTGTTCGATCTGGGATAGCTTAACAACTTCATTCCACAACTCCTGCACCGACAGCCACGGTTTTTCTGTTGCTTGAAGAAAAGACTCTGCTTCATTTAAACTGCGCTCGTACATAGCACCCTCCTTAGTTGATTTTTGTATTGGTTTTGAAGGCAATGTATTACTATTTCAAAGAAAGCGCAATACTGGAAATTTGTCTTTAGAATGGCTTTGTGTTTCATAGCAAAAACCATGCAGAGAATTTTCTGAAACTCAACTTTTTAGATTAACGCTCAGAATGAATTTTTTTGCATTTCTTCAATCAATCTGATTTTTGATATTTTCAAGCGTTTACGATATATTTATGAGCGATCAAGATATGGGTTACAAGCTTATTTATGTTAATGCAATCATTAAGCAAATTTAGAAAGGATTTACGTAATTTAATTAAGACATCGTGTCCGTTACAAAAAAAAAGTGA
>DAOOUW010000041.1:0-9103 GCA_035390885.1 Bacteroidota bacterium
ACAAAGCTCTTTTCACGATTTTAACAAATCGGAAAGAAATTGTATCTTACTGTAGAAAAGGAAAAATGGAAGATGGCTCGATTCAAACTTTTTATTGAGTACGAAGGTACACGATACAGCGGATGGCAGGTGCAAAAAAATTCCCGAACCATTCAGGGCGAACTCATTGGCGCGGCAAAAAATGTCTTCAACACCAATGAATTTGAACTCTACGGCTCTGGAAGAACAGACGCCGGCGTCCATGCACTCTGTCAGGTGGCGCATCTCGACGTCAAAACAGTTCTGGATCCAAAAATCATCCGAATGAAGCTCAACGACCAGCTCCCTGCCGATATCAATATCCTCGAAGTACAAAAAGTCAATCCGAATTTCCATGCGCGTTACAGCGCTGTAACTCGAAGTTACATCTATCAAATATCGAGACGGCGCACCGCATTTGGCAAGCGCTACGTCTGGTGGATAAAAGACCAACTCGATGCTCAAACGATGCACCATGCTGCACAGAATTTCATCGGGATGAAGAACTTTGAATCTTTTACTGCCGACGATCCCGATGAAAAATCAACGCAGGCACTCATCGTCGTCGTCGAGCTTCGGGAAGTTGGCGATCTCATTCTCCTGCGCATTGCTGGTTCGCACTTCCTCTGGAAAATGGTCCGCCAAATGGTGGGCGTAATCGTCGAGGTCGGACGAGGAAAGCTGAGTCTAAACGAAGTCAAAAATTTCCTTCACTCGCCTTCTGATATTCCAGCAAAATTAACAGCTCCGCCATCTGGTTTATTTCTCGAACGTGTGTATTATCGTCCTGTTCGCAAATTCCCTGAATTAAAACCTGTGATGGAAATTCCTTCCTTTCATCAATACGAAGAGTAACAAATGCCTCAGCGCAAGAAGAAACAAAAATCAAAAGTACAAACGCCGCTTTACTGTGATTTCAGTTGCCCTTATGGCGCTTTCTCCGAGCCAGAAGTCAGCGGCGCTTGCAGGCGAGAATTATCTGTTTACTGCACTCTCTTCAAAACCTATAATTCCAAACATTCCCTTTGCATCGAGAAAAAGAAATGAAAAAATATGTTCTATTTTTGTTGATTGTGATGAGTCCTATGAGTTTATGTCAGAGTATTCGTTCCACACTTCAATTTGAGTTCCAGCGTCATCCTAAATCGCAGATTCAGGATCTCTACAAATTTGCATATCAGGCAGCGATGGGAAATGCGCACTTCGTCGAGAGCTTAAAAGATTCCATTGCATTGCTACAAGATGTTCAAGAGCAACTCCGACTCGCCGATACCACATCGAACGAACCATTCATCACTTTCTTAACGCCAGATAGTAGCATTGTGAGATTTCATCTTCGAGCAGCAAAAGAATTAAACATTCGGCCGGAAGATATTGTTTCCGCTATCCTTACTTCTGCAAAACTCATACCTCCATCTCAAGAGCAATTCATCAACTATATTATCGATCTTGAGAAATTAGCCGATGATGCGCTCCTTCCATTTTCATACGATTCCGTACACTCATACTGTCAGAAAATGAAGGAATTGGGATTTCCGCCGGTTCATCATTCGGAAGAATACATCAAAGAGTATTCTCCTGTTTACTATGTCATTTCAGGGAAATGCGCCAGCAAACTTCTTGAAGGGAAATGTCAATGACAACTCGGAATGCGCTTGCTAAAATCGCAGAAGCGTATGTGAATCTTGTCCTCGCAGTTGGCGAGCACGATCCATCGTACGTTGATGCATACTATGGTTCGCCTGAACAACAACAGAAAGTAAAAGATAATGTTCCCTCGCTCGACTCGATTCTTGCAAAGAGCAGAGAACTCATCGAAACTCTTGGAAATATCAGCGTACCTGCTGAAGAAGAACGCCGGAAAAAATATCTTCAAAAGCAACTTCAAGCTCTCGAAGCGCATACGCGCCAGCTACAAGGCGAGCGCTTTAGCTTCGATGAGGAAGCTCGTTTATTGTACGATGCAATTCCTCCAAAATTTTCGGAAGAGCATTTCATCTCGCTTCTTCATGAACTCGATAACTTATTCCCTGGAACAATAACTATCTCAGAACGCGTCGAGTCATACCGAAAAAATTTTATTATTCCCACCGACAAACTCGAAAAAGTATTTCACATTGCACTCGAAGAATGTCGCGCCAGAACGCAGAAATTTATTCCATTGCCGTCGTATGAACAATTCCATCTTGAATTTGTGCGAGAGAAATCGTGGAGCGGTTACAATTGGTACAAAGGGAATGGTGAAAGTATTATTCAAATAAATATTGATTTACCAATCTTTGCCGAGCGCATTGTTGATTTAGCGGCTCACGAAGGTTATCCAGGCCATCACGTCTACAACATTCTTCTCGAGCAGGAATGTTTGCGGCAACGACGCTGGATTGAATTTTCTATCTATGCGCTCTACTCGCCACAATCTTTCATTGCAGAGGGAGCCGCAAATTATGGAATCGATGTCGCTTTTCCAGATAACGAGCGAATGATATACGAACGAGATGTTCTTTTCCCCATCTGCGGATTCGATCCACTCGAAGCGGAACGATACAGCGAGCTTCAGCGGATTTCAACTCAATTGAATTATGCTCATAATGAAGCTGCCCGCAATTACCTCGATGGACTCTGGACGACAACTCAAACGCAGGAATGGCTTGTTACGTATGCTTTAATGTCTCCGGAACGAGCGTTACAGCGTATTCATTTCTTTGAACAATATCGAAGTTACGTGATAAATTACAACTTTGGGCTCGATCTTGTAAAACGTTACTGCCAAAATCAAATCGGAGATGAAAAAAATTTTTCCAAACGATGGGAAGTTTTTCGTACATTGTTTTCGATACCTTTTGTTCCATCTGAATTAGTAATGTAGATGTCGCCAATCAAAACAAAAATCCCAAGAGAAAAGCTTCCTTTCTTTGAACGCCTGATGGCGGAAGTAAACTATCGGCTCAAGAAGGTGGAAGATATCGATTGTGGCGGAAAATCTATTCCACGGTACTTTGGCGAGTTCTGGACATCGAAGCAGCGGCAGGCGCACTCGCTCCATGAAATTTCCTACCGCGCATGTTTCAAGCCGCAGTTGCCAAAATTCTTCATCGAACATCTTTCGAATCAAGGAGATGTTGTATACGATCCATTCAGCGGTCGAGGCACCACAATTCTCGAAGCAGCTTTACTTGGACGCAATGTTATCTCGAACGACATCAATCCACTTTCACGAATCCTATGCGAACCGCGTCTTTCACCGCCTTTCTACGAGGAAATTGAAACAAGATTGAGAGAGATTCCTATGCTCGAGAACGTCGAGGCTGATATCGACCTTTCGATGTTCTACGATAAAAAAACGGAAAGCGAAATTATCTCGCTGAGGAATTACCTGAATCAACGGAAAGAGGCAAATGAAGAGGATGCCATCGATCGATGGATTCGGATGGTTGCAACGAATCGGCTGAGTGGACATTCGGCTGGATTCTTTTCTGTCTATTCACTTCCACCAAATCAAGCTGTCAGTCCTGAAAGTCAGAGAAAAATCAATGAACGATTGCAGCAGCAACCTGAATATCGAGACACACGCACAATCATTCTCAAAAAATCCCGTGCATTGCTCAACGATGTTACTTTATTTGATAGAGAGAATTTAAATTTCGCTGCAAAGCAAGCTCGCTTTCTCACTTCCGACGCCCGCGAGACGAAAGCCATCAAAGCAAATTCTGTTCAAATTACTGTTACGTCCCCACCATTCCTCGATGTTGTGAATTATGCCCAGGACAACTGGCTAAGATTTTGGTTTAACAACATCAACCCAGAGGTAGCCAACAAAACCATCACCGTCGTCAAGACAATCGAAGAATGGTCTGCAATAATGTTTGGAGTTTTCCGCGAGCTCTATCGAATTACAAAACCGCAGGGATTTGTTGCATTTGAAGTCGGCGAGGTCAAACGCTCGATTCATCTTGATGAATTTGTCGTTCCATTAGGAATCAAAGCAGGATTTACGTGTTTGGGAATTTTCGTCAACAGTCAGCAATTTACAAAAACATCGAAGATATGGGGAGTCGAAAACAATGTAAAGGGAACAAACTCAAATAGAATTGTACTCTTTCGGAAAATCGAAAAATGATCGTTCAAATATAATCATCAACCTATTCTAAAAATCGTATGAATACACAAAAGCAAATTCGTGAAATAATTCGCAGAGCGTTAGAAGAAGACATCGGAAGCGGCGACGTAACTTCTGAATGCACAATCCCAAAACAATGGGTGCTCACAGGCGATCTCATCGCAAAAGCCGATGGAGTAATTGCAGGACTTTCTGTTGCACAGGAAACATTCAAAATGCTCGACCGCTCAGTTGAGTTCAAATTGCATGTAAAAGACGGCTCGCGTGTAGCTCGTGGTAAAAAAATTGCCACTGTTAAAGGTAATGGTCGTGCGCTTCTTAGCGCAGAACGAACTGCATTGAATTTCCTTCAACGCATGTCCGGCATTGCAACTTCCACACGTGCATTCGTTGATGCTGTGAGCAGCACAAATGCAAAAATTCTTGATACCAGAAAAACAGCGCCTGGATTGCGAATCCTGGACAAACTCGCTGTTCAACTTGGCGGCGGAATGAATCACCGCTTTGGACTCTACGATATGGTTCTCATCAAAGATAACCACATTGCCGCGGCGGGCGGAATTACACAAGCGGTAACACAAGTGTGGAAAAGAACCGGCAATACTATTCCAATCGAAGTGGAGGTTAAAAATTTAGAAGAACTTCGGGAAGCAATCTCTTTGAAAGTAGACAGAATTCTTTTAGACAATATGGATACAGCAACAATTCGAAAGGCTGTTGAATTTACCGCAGGTCGCATTCCATTGGAAGCTTCAGGGAACGTTACACTCGAAAATGTTGTTGATATTGCTAGAACAGGCGTGGATATGATTTCAATTGGAGCGATAACACATTCGATAAAAGCATTAGATATTAGTTTTTTGATTCGGTAAGGATAGAAAACTATGACTGCTGAACAGATGTACACTTCCCTTGCAACAAAGCTTCACGGAATTGTTCCAGAGATTGAACTCCGTTACAAAGCTGAACTTGCTGTGCAAATTCTTGAACTTAAAAAACAAAGGAACGCTCTTATCCTTGGTCACAACTATATGGAGCCTGCGCTCTTCCACTCGATTCCCGATGTTACTGGCGACTCCTTTGAGCTTTCTCGCGCTGCCGCAAAAGCGAAGGAAGATATTATTGTCTTTTGCGGAGTTCGGTTTATGGCAGAAACAGCAAAAATTCTTTCACCGAATAAGACTGTTTTGTTGCCAGCAGAAAAGGCTGGTTGTTCACTTGCAGATGGAATCACAGCAGAAGATGTTCGTACAATAAAAGCTCGATATCCAGGCGTACCGGTCGTAAGCTATGTCAACACAACGGCGGAAGTAAAAGCCGAATCCGATATCTGTTGCACTTCAAGCAATGCAGCAGCGGTAGTAGAATCGCTGCACACAGAAACGGTTATTTTCCTTCCTGATGAATATCTTGCCCGCAACGTTGCAAAAGAAACCGGCAGACATATCATTTTCCCAACAAAGGATTCAGCATCCAGCACAACGATCGATAAAGTAATAATAGGATGGAACGCTCGGTGCGAAGTGCACGAAAAATACACTGTTCAAGATATTATCGATATCCGAAAACAATTTCCTGACGTTGTCATTCTTGCGCATCCTGAATGTAACCCCGAAGTAACTGCTGCAGCGGATTTTTCTGGAAGCACTTCTGCAATGATTCAGTACATCGAACGTACAAACGCACCGCGGTATCTCCTGCTTACTGAGTGTTCAATGGGAGATAACATTGCTGCATCTCATCCTCAAAAAAATATGCTGCGTCTCTGTTCGGTACGCTGTCCCCACATGAATGAAATTACACTTCAAGGCGTACTCGATTCTTTAAAATATACTCGTTACATTATTGATGTGCCTGAAGATATTCGGGTACGTGCTGCTCAAGCTCTCGAACGAATGCTCGCAGTAGCCCCAACAGTTAAGAAGTCTATAGATTAAATGAGTACCATCGAAGAATGTATAGAAACCGATGTATTGATCATCGGAAGCGGAATTGCAGGATGCACAGCGGCTCTTGAACTTGCTTCTGCCGGTATTCAGGTTATGCTCGTTAATCGAGCGAGTGAACCAGAAGAATCAAACACAATGCACGCTCAAGGCGGTATCATCTACACAGGACCGGGTGATTCGCCAGAACTCCTTGCCGAGGATATTCAATATGCTGGCGCTGGAATTTGTAATCCACGCGCCGTTGAAATTCTTGCTAATGAAGGACCTCGTCTTGTAAAATCCATTCTCCTCGATTCTCTCAACGTACCATTCGACCGGAACCCCGATGGTAATCTTGCTCTTGGTCGCGAAGGTGGGCATTCGGTGCCTCGAATTATCCATGCAACCGATATGACAGGTAGCGCAATCGAAAAAAAACTGATCGAGGCAGTCAAAAAAAATTCTAATATTACGATTCGTACAAAATCGACCGTTGTCGATCTCCTGACTCCTGCCCACCACTCAACGAATCGGCTCAATGTGTATGATCCGCCAAGCTGTATTGGAGCTTATCTTCTTGAGCAGGATTCTGGAATTGTACAGCGAGTTCTTGCACGAGCAACAATTCTAGCAACTGGTGGAATCGGTCAAGTGTACCTTCGCACAACAAATCCGCCAGGGGCACGAGGCGATGGATTAGCAATTGCGCATCGAGCAGGAGCTCGTACCATCAATTGCGAATATGTTCAATTTCATCCAACTGCGTTCTATAAAGAGCATGGACCTTGCTTCCTCATTACAGAAGCTATGCGAGGAGTTGGTGCAAAGCTCATCAATCAACGTGGCGAACCTTTTATGGAAAAATACGATCCTGAATGGAAAGACCTCGCTCCACGCGATGTTGTTGCACGAAGCATTCATCAGGAAATGCTTTCTCAAAATATACCCAACGTCTTTCTGGATGCAGCTTCTTATCTCTCCCCCCAGGAAATTAAAGAACATTTTCCATTTGTTTACGAGCAATGTTTGAAAGCTGGCGTCGATATTACTCGAGATCCAATTCCTGTTGTTCCTGCTGCACACTATTTCTGCGGCGGCGTTTGGGTCGATGAATGGGGAAGAACAACAATCCGACAATTGTATGCCGCCGGCGAAGTATCCTGCACAGGGATCCATGGCGCCAACCGTCTTGCTAGCACTTCTCTCCTTGAAGGACTTGTCTGGGGATATCGAGCGGCGCATCACATTATTGATTCGATTTCATCTTTGAAACTTTTTCCACACGATCAAATTCCGCCTTGGCAGGAAACCGGCGCCACTCAGCCGGACTCAGCGCTCATTACACAGGATATGATCGTTATTAAACATGTAATGTGGAATTATACCGGGCTCATACGCACTGTCGATCGGCTACAACGCGCTCTCCGCGAGCTTCATCATCTCGAGACAGAAATTCAACGCTTCTACCACGCTATAAAATTAAATGATAGTATTCTGGGTTTACGTAATGCAGTACGCGTTGCCATTATCATTACGACTGCTGCATGGGAAAATAACAAAAGTATCGGCTGCCATTATCGCCAGTAAAATCGCTATTTGGCAATATGTTATGAGAAATGGATAGAAGCGAAAAATCAAGATTCAATACATATTGCTGATTCAACCGCTAAAAATAATCTCAATGAACTTCTTTGACTGCTGCAAGTTACTAATGTATAATTTTTGATAACTCAAGGTACTTACTTCAAACAGAAGGAGAATTATATGTCTAATCGTCTCGATGAATTTCGCAATTATCGCCAACGTTTGAATAATCGTATTACAGAAATCGATCATCTTGGCATCAAACGATTTTTTAATCTCGACACCACTGCATACACCGATGGCGCGCTCGACGCTAAAACGAAAGAGCTGCTCGGACTTGTTGCGTCCTGCGTGCTAAGATGCAACGATTGCATTGATTACCATCTTATTCAATGCGTCAACGCAGGCTGGAGCGATGACGAACTGTACGATGCGCTCAATGTTGCACTGATTGTTGGAGGCAGCATTTTCATTCCTCACCTTCGGCATGCTGTCGAAACTCTCGATAT
The DNA here is from genome assembly GCA_035390885.1 of Bacteroidota bacterium. Classification (GTDB taxonomy): domain Bacteria; phylum Bacteroidota; class Ignavibacteria; order UBA10030; family UBA10030; genus JAOAFT01. Next base: position 8,157 of record DAOOUW010000041.1, read on the forward strand.
ACTTCGCGCTGAACAGAAAGCAACGATGGTGTAATTCATTCATCTTTCATTGCATTTGAAGCATCTTCTTCTCAACTTATTAAAAAATATGTATCACAATTGGAATTACAATTCTCAATGATTCAAGCAGTAATTTTCGATTTAGATGGCGTGCTCGTTTCCACCGATGAATATCACTTTCGTTCATGGCAGAGGCTCTGCGATGAAGAAGGATTTAATTTTTTTGATTATGAATTCAATCACAAATTTCGTGGCGTTGCTCGAATGAAATGTGTCGATATCCTTCTGGAAGCCGCAGGCAAAGAATGCACTGCAGAAGATAAGCTCGCACTTGCAGAACGAAAAAATCGTTACTTCAATGAACTTTTAGAAAATGTAACTGAAAAAGAATTGCTTCCTGGCGCTCTCGACACTCTACGCGAATTACGCCGACGCGGCATTAAAATCGCAGTCGCATCGAACAGTAAAAATGCAACGAATATCATCCACAAAGTAAACATCGCTGAATATCTCGACACTATTGTTGATGGTTACGATATTAAAAACAACAAACCGCATCCTGAACCATTTCTTCTTGCAGCAGAGCGATTGAAGGTTGAACCTCAGTACTGCCTCGTTGTAGAAGATGCTGTTGCTGGAGTTATTGCAGCTCAAGCGGCAAACATGAAAGTGCTTGGAATCGGCGACCCATCATCCTTACCAAATGCGCCAAAACTTGTCAAAAATCTAAGTGAAATTACAGTTGACGAAATACTCAATCTGTAATTGAGAACTTCGGCATTGGGTTGGCTTGTCTTTCGGTGAAAAATGGCGTACTTTGATTATAGTTTTATTCAAAACAGTTGAATCTATTGAACATTGACCTCGTTTCTGAAGGTCATTTTTTTTATTCACCAGCGACGTTCTATGCCACTTGAGCGCCATTTTGAAGAATTTATTAAAGAGCA
>DAOOUW010000041.1:9203-16277 GCA_035390885.1 Bacteroidota bacterium
ATGTAAAAGCCTATGCGCATTCAAAAAAATGTTCTACCCAAGTTGCAGCTCGCGTTTTGCGATACAATGCGTTGGAATCGATTCGTCGTCAGGTTGGCGCTGACGTCATCGCAACCGCTCATCAGGCAAATGATAATGCAGAAACAGTAATGCTGAATTTAATTCGAGGCGCAGGTATTCGAGGACTTGCTGGAATTCCAATACATAACAAAGAACAATATAGCATCCGACCTCTTCTCTTTGCAACTCGGAAAGATATTGAAAGCTATACGACAGAACAGAACATTCAATACCGTAATGATTCATCGAATACCTCCCTGAAGTACAAAAGAAATTTCATTCGTTCCATTGTCTTCCCTGAATTGAACAAAAAATATAAGCTTGATTTTGTGTCTTTCTTCAACTCAATCGCTTCCCAGATGAATTCTGTTGCTCAACAGCTCGACAAATATATTTCATCATTCATGCCATCATTGCTTGAGAAGAAAAATGATAAATGTATCATAAAGTTAAGTAAATTACAGAATCAACCGCCCTTTATTCAGGATGAAATTTTTGCACAAGTTCTTCGAACGATGAACATCGAACCAACAGAACATCGAATTCGCACTCTCGACAATCTTGCATCTTTGCAAGTTGGGAAAATCATTACTTTATCGCATCGTGCAACAGCGGTAAAAGATCGTGATACTATCATTATCGAACGACGTCAGGAGCCGTTGCCTTCGATTGAAATTGAAATTGGAAGAGAGTATACATTCCCCAGTTTCACGTTCGCTTCAAAGAATCTTCACTCTATTCCTGATTATAGTCAGTCAAACACAAACATTGCATACATTGACGCTTCAAAATTGGGACGACATTTGATTCTAAGGCAATGGAGCGACGGCGACAGGTTCATTCCTTTGGGAATGTCTCAGCCTAAAAAGTTAAGTGATTTCTTTACAGACTTGAAACTGCCTCGTCTCGAAAAATCGCAGACGCCTATTCTTGAGTCCGATGGCGCTATTGTCTGGATTTGTGGAAAACGAATTGACGATCGATTCAAAATTACACCTTCGACGCAAGAGTGTATTCAGCTCACATACAAAAAAGCAGGATAATCTATGGAAAATCGCATTATCGTAAATGGAGACGTTTTTGAACTCTTCATCTCGGAAGAACAAATTCAGCGGCGCATAAGCGAACTCGCTCATCAAATCAATCAAGATTATAAAGGAAAAGCTCCAATCTTTATTGGCGTTTTGAATGGCGCATTTATTTTTCTTTCGGACTTAATCCGTAAAATTACCGTCGATTGTGAAATTGATTTTTTCAAACTCTCGAGTTATGGCGATGCAAAAATTTCGTCGGGACAGGTGCGTCTTCTAAAGGATTTGAATTGTCAGGTCAACGGCCGAGATATTATTGTTGTAGAAGATATTGTCGATTCAGGGTTATCAATGTCATTCATCAAATCGCTCATCGAAAAAGAACATCCGGCATCTTTGCGAATTGTCTCGCTATTATTGAAAAAAGGAATCCCAAAAATCGATTTTCCCATAGATTACGTTGGTTTTGAAATTCCACCCGATTTTGTCATCGGCTACGGTTTGGACTATGCGCAAAAAGTTCGTAACTTAAATCAAATATATAAATTAGCTTCCCCAAACAAAGTCAATCATTGAATGGGGGAAAAGGAGTTTTTAGTATGATTCGTTTCTTTCAAACGAATACAAAGAATAAAAAAGAAGAACATAACACATCGCAACGTAAACCAATGCAACAACGAATACCAAAGAGGCCGTTAAAACCACAGCAAGATGAAGAGACGCCCTGGATCAAGATTGGAAAGATTTTTCTTAGTTGGTTTGCTATTGTTTTCGCCGTTTTCTTCATTATGTGGGCATTTAGAACAACAGAAGAAACTGAATATGAAATTGCATATCCTACATTTCAACAATTGCTCAATGAGCAAAAAATTCAAGATGCTGTTATTAAAGTAACAGGATACAATTTGTATGATTTCCATGGTAAACTTAAAGAACCAATGGATATCCTCACAGCGACTGGAAAAACTGCAAAAGATGCACGCCGTATTGCTTTAACGCTCCCATACACAAGTCTGGATGAATCACTCGTCAATGACTGGGTAGCAAAAGGTTTACGATTCCGCGTTGAAAAAGAAGAAAGTGTATGGCTCAACATTGCAATCAATGTACTTCCATGGGTTTTGATACTTGTCATCTGGTTGGTATTGTTACGAAGAATGCAGAATAATGCCGCTGGTGGAGCAAAAGGATTATTTGCCTTTGGAAAAAGCAGAGCAAAACTCCTCACCGAGGGTATGACGAATGTAACCTTTAACGACGTTGCTGGCGCAGACGAAGCAAAAGTAGAGTTGCAGGAAATTATTGAATTCTTAAAAGAGCCTGCAAAATTTCAGCGGCTGGGTGGAAAAATTCCACGTGGCGTCCTTTTGCTTGGACCTCCAGGAACTGGAAAGACACTTCTTGCACGGGCTGTTGCAGGAGAAGCCGGTGTTCCATTTTTCTCCATCAGTGGTGCAGATTTTGTCGAAATGTTCGTTGGCGTTGGAGCAAGCCGAGTACGGGACTTGTTCGAACAAGGTAAACGTCATGCTCCTTGTATTATTTTTATTGATGAAATCGACGCTGTAGGACGGCATCGTGGCGCAGGACTTGGCGGCGGACACGATGAACGTGAGCAAACACTCAACCAGCTCCTCGTTGAGATGGACGGGTTCGAACAGAACAGCGGCGTTATCATTATTGCTGCAACAAATCGTCCGGATGTACTGGATCCAGCTCTCCTTCGTCCAGGAAGATTCGATCGACAAATTGTGGTTGATCGTCCAGATATGAAAGGACGAGAAGGAATATTTCGCGTTCATACAAAGAACATTCCTTTATCGGATGATGTTAAGCTCGATGTGCTCGCAAAAGCAACACCAGGACTTGCAGGCGCAGAAATTGCCAATATTGTCAATGAAGCTGCGCTCTTAGCTGCACGTGAGAACAGTAAAGTCGTTACGATGCGACACTTTGAAGAAGCAAAAGATAAAGTGATGATGGGAATCGAACGCAAGAGTATCATTATTTCTGACCGTGAACGAAAAGTTACAGCATATCATGAATCAGGACATGTTCTGGTTGCAAAATTTTTGCCAGATGCAGATCCAGTTCACAAAGTTACAATCATTCCTCGCGGTCGAGCGCTTGGTGTAACCACCTATCTACCGATCGACGAGAAACACACCTATTCCCGCGAATATCTCGATGCGATGATTACTTATGCATTGGGTGGGCGTGCTGCTGAAAAAATTGTTTTCAACCGTTACGATACCGGTGCCGGAAATGACATTGAACGTGCAACTGAATTAGCACGCAAGATGGTGTGTGAATGGGGAATGAGCGATAAACTTGGACCTCTTGCTTTCGGTGCTAAAGAAGAAGAAGTTTTCCTTGGACGCGAAATTACTCGTACAAAAAATTATAGCGAGCAAACTGCTATTCTGATTGATGAGGAAATTCGACGGATTGTAACATCCGCAATGAAGCGCGCAGAAAAAATAATTCGTGCAAATATCGATACGCTCCATCGACTTGCAAATGCGCTGCTCGAGCGCGAAATATTGAACTCTGAGGAAATTGATTTCATAATGCAAGGTAAGCAGCTTCCACCTGTTGAACGAACATCTGGTAATTCTTCGACAAAAGAAGAGAATAAATTTTCAGATGCTCAAAAACAGCTTCAGCAAAAGAAAGTCAACACAGCTGAAAACAAGAAACGTCAACAGTAATGACAGAATTATTACGACGTGCTTTTGAAACGATTCACCCTATAGATTCATCTGTAGACCAATTAGAGCAAAAAGCTACAATTGATTTTAAGAACGAGCTTATTCGGAAAGGGATCCATTTACTCTCCCTATCAATTCCGATAATTTATTATTTCATTCCACGTTCGCTCGCACTTCGATTACTTATTCCTATCGCTGCCGCTTTTTTAATAGTTGATCTCGGACGATACTATGTACCAGCAATAAGCACATGGTTCTACCATTGGTTTGGATGGCTTCTCCGTCGTCATGAACAAGGAGGAAAAATTAAGCGTCTTAACGGCGCGTCAAATGTTTTAATTTCCGCGATACTCTGTGTTCTTATTTTCCCAAAAATAATAATGATCAATGCTTTTACAATTCTTATTATCTCTGACACATCCTCAGCCCTCATTGGAAGGCGATTTGGAAAACATCGGTTCTTTGCAAAAAGTTTAGAAGGATCAACAGCGTTTTTTCTTTCCGCTGCGCTTGTAATTCTCGTAACGCCAAAGATTCAGTATCATCCTATGGAGTATTTGATTGGAATTTTTGCAGCTTTTGTTGGCACAATCGTCGAAGCGCTTTCAAGCCATATTGATGACAATCTTTCAATTCCGCTAAGCATCGGCTTCGTTCTCTGGGGATTATACGCTGTGTTACTACCTTCTTTTCCTCTTTAACCTTCATCGAACATACAGCTCCTAAAATTTTCTTTCATAAAAAAACCCTCACCGTACTATTTCTTTTTTCCGATGAGGGTAAGGAGGGGTATGTTGGGTGTTTCATTGTTTCAAATATTGTCGAATGACCTGTTCAATTTGTTCTGATGACACTGGCTTTGTAAGTATCTCATTGACTCCTAAGCTTTTAAGATAGTCTCTATTTGAATCTGAATCATGTCCTGTAATGATGATAATAGGTATATTTTTGGTCTCAGAATCTTCGCGCAATTGATGCACCAGCTCATGTCCATCCTGCATTGGCATATCACAGTCTGAGATTACTAGTTTGGGATGAAATTCCCGCGCTAGCTGATACGCTTCATTTCCATCAGAAGCATGAAGTATATTTACATCGGGTGCGACACGTTCAACATATCTTGAATGAAGTACACGAACGCCATGCTCATCATCAACGACAAGGACATTTGCTGATTTATATGTTTCACTTTTAGGAAATGTGAGCACGAATACCGTTCCCACGCCGACTTTACTTTGCGCCTTTATTTGGCCATGATGCTTCAGCATTATTTCATGGACAACCGGCAAACCAAGTCCTGTGCCTTTTTCACCCTCCAGCCCTTTCCGAGTGTACTTTTCTTCAATTTTAAAGAGCTTATGGATATCTTCTTCGGGAATTCCTACGCCTGTATCCCTGACACCAACTACCCATTGGTTCTGTTGTTCTTCAACCAATTCAATAGAAACCACTCCGCCTTTCGGCGTAAACTTTAGCGCATTACCTATAAGATTGTTAAATACTTGTAAAAGCAACTGCATGTCGCCGCGAATGTTGAGTTGAGGAGGCAATGTCGATAGAAGAGAAATTCCTTTCTGATGTGCAAGTCCACGCAAAGAATTGATGCTTTTGTCAACGACATCATACAGGTCAATTTCGACATGCTCCATTTTTATTCTGCCTGTTTCCAATCGAGTCCAGTCAAGTAGTTTATTTACAAGCGAAAGCTGATCCTGAGCTGCTTCTTGGATATACTGTACAAACTGAACCTTCTCATCTTCGGTGATTTGCTCGTGTTCTTTAATAAGAATATCGCAAAATCCTAAAATACTGCTAAAAGGCGATCGAAGATCATGCGATAGAATAGAGAAGATTTTATCTTTTTGTGCATTGAGTTCAGAAAGTTCTCTTTTCGATTTTTCAAGAGCCCATACATATTCCTGAAGCTTTTGCTCCATATGTTTTCTGGAGGTGATGTCTTCAATGATTCCCTCATATTCTTTAACATTTCCCTTTTCATCTTTTACTGCACGCGCAGTTTCCAGAACAGTTACAATTCGACCATTTTTTCGCTTGAGCTTAAGCTCGGTACGAATAATGTACCCTCGTTCTTCCAACGTCTGATTCACCAGGGAACGCTCTTCCTGATCTGCATAAATAATACGCGCTTCATCTGCAGCGAGCAATTCATAAAACGAATTATATCCTAAGAGTTTTAGCATCGCTTTATTGGCATTGATAAGTTTCCCGTCTTTCATTACTTGAAACATTGCCATAGGCGAATTCATAAATAAATTTCTGTACCGCTGCTCGCTTTCCTCCAGAGCTCGCTGTGCGACCAGTTCCTTTGTTACATCACGAAATTGTGTGAGCATATATTTTTCCCCTTCTTCATCGCTCACATACGTGCTCATAACCTCCGATTCAAGCATCTTTCCATTTAATAGTTGATATCGCCGAAAGAATCGATTACGGATTTCATTCGATGCGTACATACGAGCATATTCTTCGGATAACGCTTTTTTATTTACTTCATTACCGTACACGTCTGAAAAGTGATGCCCGGTTACTTCATGCTCTGAGACGCAAAACATTTTACAAAACGCATTGTTAACCGCAACTATAATTCCCTCTTTATCACACAATCGAAATCCATCAGTTGCATTATTCCAGACGGAAAAGAGAATTCCCCCAAATTTCTCTAACACATTCTCTGATAAATGAAGAGCCGCATTCGATTCATATCCTCTATGTGTAGCATTGGGATTACTATGAAAAGGAATGATACTGGGCTTGTTTTTATTTGTCTCTTTTCTTGCTGTTTCCATAACCCGCTCCTTAACAATTCTCTTATATGGTAAACAACAATCTCAATACCAGAGCAAAAGCCTCTTATTCCCCACAAAATCCATCGTTATTCTTTTCCAATTTTTTGAAGTTTCTACAATCATCAAATTTAACATTATCTATAGCTATCTTTCGCCCTAAAAAAATTTGTGTTTACTATGCCCTACAATATCTTGGCATCGAATTGAGTAAGATTAAAAATTCTTTTTGATGTAAAAGATTGAAAAGAAAATATATCCTTTGTAGAAATTGCAGACAATCTGACGCAAGCGAATTTCATTTTATGAAACAGCCCACATTAAAATCTTTCTTTTTCGCCCAAATTCGTACTCCAAATTTCTGTGGTCTGGTATGATTTTCTATGGCACACCAAATGAAATAATTATTCAAGAGAGTGAAAGGGAACGACAATGAAACGGATATTAACAATAGCAATAGCAATCATC
>DAOOUW010000042.1:0-15875 GCA_035390885.1 Bacteroidota bacterium
TATCGAGGCAACCAGCGCTAAAAGTTTCTAAAGTATAATTAGTGAAAAAATCACTTTTACCGAAGCAAATTTCTTTCATTAAAACTTACAAAAGAATTTCCAGCAATGATAATATGGTCATGAAGGGTAATTCCAAGTATTTTCCCCGCCTCGACAAGCTGATGAGTAATTTCAATGTCTTCACGACTTGGTTCAGGATTTCCACTCGGATGATTATGGACAAAAATCACGGCGGCGGCGCGTTGAACAATCGCTTCAGCATAACATTCGCGAGGATGAACTAGCGATGAGTTTAAGATGCCGACGGTAATTTTTTGCCGTGAAATCAACGCATTCGATGACGTCAACAGCAACGCCCAGAATTCTTCGTGCCTGAGATCTCGCAATACTGGAGCCATAATATGAGCAACATCTTCAGGCGACTGAATCGTCTGCAAACTTTCTTCTGTAGCCATAAATCGCCGTGCAAGTTCAAATGCAGCAGCGAGTGTAATCGCCTTGCTCTTACCGAGTCCATATTGCTGCAATTCGCCAACAGACATTCGAGCAAGTGTGCGGAGAGTGCGTCCTTCGGATAATAACTTCTTTGCTATATCAACTGCAGTGGCGCCACGAATTCCTACACGAATGAGAATTGCCAACAATTCAGCTTCTGTAAGTGTTGGAGCTCCGCTGTGAAGAAGTTTTTCTCTTGGCCTTTCGTTCTCAGGCCATTCCTTAATTGTTGTGCGGTAGTATGTCGCTTCAAAAACTTGAGGCTTGTCTTTCCCCTGTTCTTCCATAGCATTTACTCCTTTAAGGATATAATGCCAAGATTGTGAATTGTGCGTTCTTTATACCGAAGCGCAATCATCGCCATATTGACACGTTTCTCAGAAAATTCAATCCGACCATGCCAGCCGTCATACTTCGCTTTTGCTAACGCAACAGCAAGGTCAGCGCGACGAGTAGAGCCTTCTTCGATTGTTTGGAGAATCATCTTCGTAACATCGTATGTCAGAAGAGAATTCGTCGTCGGCATTTTTCCTTTCGTTAAGTTTTGATACTCGGTTACAAAATTTTGATACTGTGGATTGAAGACATCGACATACGAATCAACGAACATAATTACGCCATCGGTATACTGTCGATTCTGATCGAGTTCATTTAAATCATACCAATCGCCAGTGCCTAAAATTTGAGTCTGAATATTGTAGTATTTTAACTGGGCGCTTATAATCGGAATTTCCTCTGAACTCGTTATCGGAATAAAAATAGCGTCGATATTCGTTACTGGATAGATTAAACTATCATACTGCGCTGTGACGACTTTCAATGGGAGATTGAGAGAGTCGGCTATTATCTTCCCTCGTGGTCCAAAAAGAACTTCAACAGGCGCCGGGAGCTGTCGTTCTAAAAGAGAATCTAAGACATGTTGCGAAACGCCATATCGAATAATTTTCTCGACATCGCTTCGTTTTACTTTCGTCGAAAAGTCAATGATAGTAGTTTCCTGCTGTGACATTGCGCTACGACGAAGCGCTTCGATTTCACTCCGCACATCTTCTGTATTCGGCGCATACCATTGCTGGGCAACGAGTTCGCCTCCTTGTTGTTTTACTTCGTCAATAAATGACTCGACAAGTTGTCGTCCAACTGCATCGGAAGGAGCAAGCACAGCTAATCGTTTTGCCTTCAATTCTTTGGACGCATAGCGAGCAGCAATCCTTCCTCGCACTTCATAATCCGGATTTGCTTGAAAAATAAAAGGACCAATATTGGTAATTCCATTTGCCGTTGCCGTTGGCGTAATCAGTGGAACACCACGCTCATTTGCAATTGCTGCGCTGGCAAACACTTCATTACTTAAAACTGGACCAATAATAATACTCACAGCCTGATCCGCTGTAAGCTCAGAAACATGTCGCGCTGCAATTGTAGGATCACGCTCACTATCACGAATCTCGAGCGCCACTTTGACAATAGCATTGCGATTATACTCATCGACAGCGCTCTGGATTCCTTCCAAAAATTCTACTCCTGCTCCCCGAAACGATGCACGCTCCGTTTTCAACATCAAAGGAAGCACAACGCCGATCTTTACGATGCCGCGCTTCTGAATTGTTCCTAAAAGCGCTGTAGCTTGCGCTGTGTATTTTGTTTGCGTTGGTATCGAGAGCACAGTTTCTATATATCGTTGCGCTCCGGTGATATCTCCCAGTCGGTACGAATGTTCGGCAAGCTGCATCGAGAGTAGCGCACGAGTAACATCCGTTGCGGCTTCTTTATAGATAAGTTCAAGTTCCTGTAATTCCAATGCTTCCGATGTAAGTTTGAGAAGTGAGGTTTCAGCAAGCGTTCTTAGTTGTTCATCATTCGTATTATCGAGTGCGTGTACAAATGCAATGGCAGCATCTTCATACCGGCGAAGCTGAATATAACTCATCCCTTCGACGTAGTAAGCATCGCCACAGTAGAGTGAATTCGGATAAAGGTCGAGAAGATCCTTTACAAATTGTATCGACAACCGATAGTTACCAACGTGGTAGTACGCCTTTGCTCCCATAATGTACGCCGCTGTTGCGCGATGATTCCGCGGATATTCTTTAAGCAACGAATGGAACAGTACTGCGGCGCTGTCGTAATTAGCGCTTTCATAAACTCGAAGCGCTTGTGAGAATCGCTGCTCCACAACTTGTTGAAATATTATTTTATCTCCAGTTTGTGCAATGAGTGAAAAATTCCACAGACACAACCCAATGAGAAGGAGTAAGTTTACTTTTTTCATGGTTTCACTATTCTCCAATAGTAATGAGCCTTCAAAGAATTATGAAAAATCTCGATTCAGCGACTTCATGCTGATATTCCATCCAATAATCGATAAGACAAGAGAAAGCGCTCCAACAAGTACATATGCTATGATAAATAAATCGCTATTGTATGGCGCTCGGCGATATAATGAATTAAAATATTGCGATAGAGGTAATAATACGATAAGAATGATTGCAATGAGATACAATATCATACCCAAAAATGTAATCGTCGCTCCTTGAGTCGATGCCGCTCGAATTGGATTGCGCTCTGTATACGATGCAAAATATCCTCCAAAACCAAAGTGAAATAGCGCCATCGTTACTGCTATCCAGAATGTCGAATATACTCCAAACCATATTAACATTGGTTGCGGCTCGATGTGCGATTTGAGGAATGGAATATGAGTTGCGACGGTAACAAGTTCTCCCAATCCTATAATTAAGAGCAAACCAAGAACAATTTTTACCGTCATCCATTTTCGAATTGAGAGCGGTGAGGAACGAATAGACCAAAATGCCTTTCCCTCGAGCTCGATCATGGGAAAAACAAATCTTAACGCTAATGACGCAACAAGGAAACCAGAAAAGCCAAAGAGTGCAAGATACGTAACCAGTTGCATTGTAGGAACACGAAGATGGAGATTGAGTTGCGAGGCGCTAAGTATAAAAACACCAAGGAGAACTACCATCACAAGCAGGTGAATCCATTGAGTCGGTTCACGGAAGAAAAGAAAAAATTCTTTTTTGAGAATTGACTCTAACTGTAACGGCAGATGACTTTTCTTCCTAAAATCAAACCACTGATAGTGAGCCTGGTAGTACGGCTGACGAGCCGAATTTTTAATGTTCAACGACACCAGCCAACTTTGATAATAGTAAGCCCTCGCCACAAGGTACACTATTCCAAAAACAACGAGAGTACCAACACAGAGAGCAACAACATACGGAATGGCAATATCCATATTTCCTTCAGCGCTGTAGTACAAATACGATGCAACAATCGAATTTGGAAAATAGTCAAGAATACCAAATGAAAGTTGAGAGAGATATGCGTCAACATTTGGAAAGTACCATTGAGCCTGCTCGACAAGCTTTACAGGATTCATTGCACGGAAGAAAAGATAAATCGAAAAGAAATAGAGAAGGAAAATTCCCGCCATCACCTGCCTGAAACCAAACCGTGCAGCAAGCTTCATAATTGCCATGAGTACAAGCACCGCAATGCAAGCCGCCAAAAACATAAATGGAATAAAAACGAATATCATCGTTCCAACAAAAAATTTCCAACTGAGTCCAAAGAACACTCCATATCCCAACAAAACAGAAAGTCCCATAAGGAATAGCGTTGTCGAGCTATAGAAAAAATTATCGAAGAACTTCAGCAGAAAAACTGTTGTGCTCGGCACTGGCTTCGTCATAAGGTAGCCAACCTCTGGCGAGCGGTAGAGAGTCGAGTAAGCAACGAGAATGTTCCCCAAATTCACAGACACAAAAAATACAAAGAGCAACATCGAGAGAAATTGATGGTAGAGAAAAAGACCAACGTGAGTTTGATTCACAATGATATTTGTAATCGAGTAAGCAAATTCGTATGCTGCAAAAGCAAACGCGCCATACATAAGAGCTGAGCCAATACTCCGAACAATCGGTACCGTCTTCAAATTAAATGTTGACTTCAGCGACGAAAGAATTTTATACTTCACAATGTGAAAAAATAATCGCACGAACTTGCTACTCCTCCGTCAATTGCAGAAAGACATCCTCTAACGATTTCTTCTTAACGCCATCGCTTCGAAGCATTTCTTCTCGCGTACCACAAAAGACAATCTTCCCGTTGTGAATAATTCCAATCCGATCACAAAGCTCTTCAGCTACCGGTAGACTATGGGTCGACATAAAGATGGAACAACCGCTTTCCGCTTGTTTCCGTAACGTATCTCGAACAATTTTAGAGCTCCGTGGATCAAGTCCAATCATCGGCTCATCAATAATAATAGTTTGTGGTTTGTGAAGAAGCGCAGCCGCAATTGTTACTCGCTGCCTCATACCTTGCGAGTAATCTTCGGTGCGACGATCGATCCAGTCTCCAATTTCAAAAAGTTCGATTACTTCCTCAATTCGTTCGCGTGTGAGTTCCTTTGGCATTCGATACAATCCTGCAAGGAAATAAAAGAATTCACGTCCAGTAAGCTTATCATATAAGAATGGCTGATCGGGAACGTAAGCAAATGTGCTCTTTGCTTCTATTGACTGCTTTACAACATCGTAACCATTGACAATAATGGTTCCCGAAGTCGGCGCAAAAAGTCCGACGATCATTTTTATTGTTGTGGTTTTCCCTGCTCCATTAGGACCTAAGAATCCAAAAAATTCACCTCCCTTCACACTCAACGTCAAATCATTTACAGCAGTAAAATCCCCAAAACGTTTTGTTACATTTTTCAGTTCTACCATAGTTGGAACTCTTCCCTTATTCCCATTCAATCGTTGCAGGAGGTTTAGTGCTAATGTCGTATACCACACGATTGATTCCTTGAAGTTCATTTGTAATGCGATTTGAAATTATCGCAAGCACCTCCGGCGGAATCCTTGCCCAATCCGCAGTCATCCCATCAACGCTTGTTACAGCGCGCAACGCAACAGCATTGTGGTATGTCCTTCCATCTCCCATAACACCAACCGAGCGCACTGGAAGTAATACAGCAAACGCCTGCCAAATTGAATTATACAAATTTGCCTTCCGCAATTCTTCTATAAAAATTGCATCCGCTTCGCGTAGAAGTTCAAGTTTCTCTTTTGTTACGTCTCCAAGAACTCTGACAGCTAAACCTGGTCCAGGGAAAGGATGACGACCAAGAATTTCCTCCGGCAATCCTAATTCCCGACCAATAGTGCGCACTTCATCCTTAAATAACTCACGGAACGGTTCGATAAGTTTGAAATTCATTTTCGACGGCAAGCCGCCAACATTGTGATGACTCTTAATTGTTACCGATGGACCTTTGAACGATACAGATTCAATGACATCGGGATAGAGCGTGCCTTGAGCAAGAAATTCTACTTTACCCTCTAACTTTGCCGCCTCACGTTCAAATACTTCGATGAAAACCCTGCCAATAATTTTTCGCTTCTGCTCAGGATCGGTAACTCCAGCCAGCTCGTTGAGAAATGTGTCCGTCGCATCAATATATGTAAGAGGAATATGATAGTGATCGCGAAACGTCGTAACAACTTGCTCGCTTTCATTCTTCCTCATCAATCCATTGTTAATGTGCATGCAATGAAGTTGTTCGCCAATTGCTTTATAGAGAATCACTGCAAGTACCGATGAATCGACTCCGCCGCTGAGGGCGCATAACACGTGCGATGTACCAACTGTCCGTTGTATATTGTGAATAGTTTGCTCAATGAAAGAGCGCGGCGTCCACGTTCCGTGCGCACCACAGATACGAAGGGCAAAGTTCTCAAGAATCTCTTTCCCTTTTTCTGTATGCACAACTTCTGGATGAAATTGCACGCCATAAATTTTCTTTTCCCGATTCCGAATAGCTCCGACTGGCGCATTCTTCGTATGCGCAAGAATATCAAAGCCAGTCGGCGCTGCGCTGAGAGCATCGCCGTGACTCATCCATACAATTGTTGGGGATGATATTCCAGCAAATAAATCTTCGCTCGAATCAATTTCTAGTTCTACTTTTCCATATTCTCTTTTTGTTGCACCATTCACCTTCCCGCCAAAGCGCTCTGCAATGAGTTGCAATCCATAACATATACCCAAAATTGGAATTCCTAATTCGAAAATTTTTGGATCAGGTTTCGGCGCACCCGAATCGTATATACTGGATGGACTGCCAGAAAGAATAATTCCAAGAGGATTGAGTTCCTGAATTCGTTGGATTGATATCGAGTATGGATGAATTTCACTGTAAACGCCCAGCTCTCTTATTCTGCGACTAATGAGTTGTGTATATTGAGATCCAAAATCAAGCGCCAAAATTGTTTCCGGATGTTCCATATTTCCTCTATACAGTTGTTGATACAACAGAACGATGTTCGATGATTTCTACTTTTTTCTCTGGCACAGCATAAATAAGTGGCATGCTAATAATCGTTGTAAATATCTTCACACCGATATTACTCACAACAATGCTCCATACAACGGCGTTCGAATACACTCCGCCAAAGGCGAGCCACGCAAAAAGGATGCTATCTAAAGGAATACTGATTGCATTACTCGAGAGCACACGCGCCCATTGAATCTTCTCGCCGACTTTTGCAACCCAAAGACGATATACTTCCGTGTCAACAAGTTCTGATGCAACCATTGCAATGATAGAAGCGAACACTAATCGCCATACAGGAGATAGTACCTGTGCAAAAGCTGTTTGAGGTCCGACATTTGGATCGCCCGGTATGATTGATACAAGCCAAAAAAGGAAAGCCATAAACAAATTGATGAAAGCCGCTACAATGATAACGGTTCGAGCCACATGAACGCCAAGAAGTTTATGAACCAAATCCCGCAAAGTAAAAGTCAGCGGATAAATAAGCGTGCCAGCATCCATCGAAAGCCCAATGATGAGAATTATTTTCAGGCTTGTAATGTTTGCCAGCATTTGAGCGGCAATGTATGCCGAAATTACAATAATTGCACGACGCATAATAAATTCATTTCCAGCTTTGAACCATTTCTTTAGAGCCTAACAACGAAGAGATCGAAGTCACAATTCGTTATCTCTTTGTCATTTTATTTCTTTCCAAATTCAAAATCTCCCCTGCAATACACGACTAAGAACCTTCTATTTACCCACCGTAAAAAATGCTCGACCGTTAAACGGTATTACTTAAAATGAAGATTTTTGATTATTGATGCAACTGCTCTGTACACCAAACTCAACAGAATGACTATTCTACAATACATTCATTTTTTTATAGTATGGATTATTCTTCGATAATGAGCCTCTTCATTCTGGCATAATCATTGCAAAAATAATAAGAAAAAGATGAGGTGGCCTATGAAAAAGAAAATTTTATTTACCATTACTATTTTGATGATTCTATTGTTGCTCTCTAACGTAACTCAAACGGCGGTATATGCACAAGATTTAGTTACCACAAAAACATTTTATGATGCTTTGCTTCCTTATGGTCATTGGCTCACAATTTATGGAGGAGTAACTGTATGGCATCCTGTTTTTGTAAATGAGAATTGGCATCCATACACAGAAGGTCGTTGGGTCTGGACTCAATGGGGCTGGTACTGGGTTTCGGACGAACCATTTGGCTGGATTGTCTATCATTACGGAAGATGGTACTACGATAATTTCTATGGATGGATTTGGTTTCCGGATAATGAATGGGGACCTGCATGGGTGGAATGGCGATCCGACGATGAAGTAATTGGATGGGCGCCAATGCCTCCTTTTGGCATCATTCACGTTACAATTTACGAGCAGCATTTTCACTCATACTCTCCTGAGCGATATTGGTGTTTCATTCCTTACGAACATTTTTCGCGCCATATTCATCATTCATCAATTCATTGGGATGAAACTGACCACCACTATAAACATAGTACTCCACCAGAAGTTGGCAAAGAAAAATCAAACTCGAAAGTGCACTATGGATTTGCGCCTGAATTTATTAAACAACGTTCATCCGGTGGAACTCGAACCACGAATACACAAACCGGAAGAACATTTGGTTCACAAAGAGGTAAAGACAATTCATACAACTCAGACTTTTCCGGACAAAACAATCGGCGTAGTAATGAATCATTCGACCAGCAGAATTCTCAAGAGCAGGAAAGAAAAACAGAACAGGCGCCGCGCAATTCTGGCGGACAACGACAATCAACTTCTCCACGAGTTACGCAACCCGAACGTTCACCACGCGAACTGCGACAGGAACTTATGGAACGATACGAGCGCACGAAACCGACACAACCACCTGCACGTGAAAATACCGAAAAGCAAGATCAATCAGATTCCGAAGAACATAGAGATAGACAAAGCCAACCAAGTCGTAGAAGATAATTCTATCCAAAATCATCCATCTACTCTCAGCCACCGTCAGCAACTCGGTTGCCGAGTAGCCGTAAGGCGTATCGAGACAACAGACTTTACAACTTTGCATAATTTGGGTTTATCCAAGTAGGTTTGTTTCTCTCAGATATTGCAGATGATCACTGATAATTGTCACGGTGGCTTCGAGAACCTCAGCCACCGTCAAGGTTTCGGTTGCCGAGTAGCTCGAAGAGCGTATCGAGGCAACAGACTTCTCACACACGGATTTACCTGTAGGTTACATTCAACAAAAAAAGGTCGGATATTGCTACCCGACCTTCCATATACAAATCTATCAACTTCCTGCTTCTTACTTCATCAACAACATCTTCTTAACCATCCGTTGTCCATTCGACTCTAACGTGTAGTAATAAATTCCACTGGCATACTGATTCCCTCCAAATGAAAACCGATAATACTCGCCCGCTTTTGCCATTCCACTAAACAACGTCGCTACTTCCTGTCCTATCACGTTATACACCTTTACCACCGTCATTCCATCGGATGGAACTGTAAACTCTATCTGCGTCTGTGGATTGAATGGATTTGGATAGTTCCCTAACGTCATTGTCTTCGGCGCTACTATCTCTACTTCTGTCGTTCCAACAACTTCACTCGTTCCATCAACATCAACTTCCTTCAACTCATAGACATATTTCCCTGAACTGACTGAATTATCCGCATACGTATATTCTGTCGGAGCGTTGCTGTTCCCTTTTGCCTTCAAGGTCCCAACAACAACTTTAGCGCTGGTTCCAGTTGCACAACGAGAAATCTCAAAGTGATCGCTGTTCTTCTCTGTTGCCGTTTGCCACCGCAAGACCGCTCCGCTTCCACTCTGAGCCGCTTTAAACGATGTCAGTTCTACTGGAAGCGCAACAGCTTCACCCAATGTAAATTCCGAAAAGGAAGTTACATTATTCATTGTTGCTGTGTTATTGATATTGTCCATCCCTGCTCCCTGCAAAATCCAATTACTGCCAGTCCATCTCGCAAGATCATAAGCCAATTCATTGCCATTGACATCTCCATCAAGATAATGAAAGACCAAATTAGCCTGAGTAATGCCGCTGCCATTCATAAGTATCCAGTACATTCCGAGTACATTTTCTCCTGTTCGATGCGGATGCTTTCCTTCGATTGTTCCAACTGTAAAATCATCACTGCCAATTGGAGCAACCTCAACAGGCGTGTATCCGTTACTGGTTCCAATCTCGAAGCTCGACATTGATGAAATATTTTTTCGAAGCAAACCGATAACATAGCCATTCGTACGAGCTATTTTGTTTGCCGTCAAAACATTTTCTCCTGTAGTAATTTTACCATTTGACAACACAAGAGTATCATTGATTGTAACAGGTACATTCAGCATTAATCCTGCTGTATTATCCAGTTTGACATTATGACCAAAAGTAATTTGGGAAACGCCTTCTATTGTTTGTGCTGAAACGCCATTAAATACTATCGTCTGTGTTGTTGTCGTCAATGCTCCACTGACAATCAAATTTCCTTTTATTGTAACAGTTGGCAAAACGCTAGAATCCATACTAAAAGTTACTTTTTCACCAATTGTTAGATTCCCATTGATGGTAAGATTGCTCGATCCTGAACTGTAATTAATAGTATATGAGGTCGCTCCTGAACGTACTTCAAAAGTGAGGTTCCCATACGTTTTCCCCGATAGCGAAGGAGCAGGTGAACTTCCTGAGCCACGATAAACAAAAGTACTCGCTGGATCGAGTGTCGCATTATTCAGTGGCGAAGAAATTGCCGAAGAGGAATTATGAATAAAAGTACCACCAGCATTGACGCTCCACTTTGCTCCTGATAAAATGCTCAAAGTACCATTGTTTAGCAAAACACCATCGATTGCCAAATCTGTTCCATTTCCATCGGCAAGTGATAATGTCTTTCCGTTGGCAATTTCTACCTGACCTCCAGATTCAATAATCACCTGATCGACTGTTAGAGAGGTATCCAATATAACCGAATTGCCATTCTTGATTGTAATAGAAGAATCATTCGAAGTCGGGAATGTCGTTGCAGCAACCCAATCGATTTGATTACTCGAGCATTCCCAAGTTGAAGCATCACTCCAATTTCCATTTCGGCTTGAACGATAATACAATGAATAATTTATAACAGTACCATGACAGATTACATACGCTGTTGGCGCCCCGCCGCCAGAATGAGAAATATTCTCATCGTATGCTCCAACACTTAATCCTGCTTTTAATCTTACATAAATTGAAGTAGGAGAAAGCGAACCTCCAGAATATGAAAGATCAATGGAGGATGAAAAATTTATGTTGTCCAGAGAAATTTCATAATTTGAGCCGGCAATAGTAACCGTTCCTGAGGATGGACTAAGATTACTTCCGCTTACATTGTAACTTTGAGAGCCCGATGGACCGAAACCTACAACATAGGTGAAATTCGTAAGAGTACCGGGATTAGTTGATAGTAACGGTTCACTTGTAACGTTTGTCGTAATTGAAATATCATCTATACCTAGCGCTTGTGCATTCGAGGTTGTAGTACCGCTGCTAACGGAATAATTCCAAGCAAGGTAAAGATTTCCTCCAGGCATTAAAGAAACTAATAAAATTTTGTTCATGATATTAACAGTAACTCCAGGAGCTGAATCAAATCCTGAATTATCTGCATCAGCTGGAAAAGAAGTTAAAAAATCACTTCCTGCACTAGTCCATGTCGAACCATCTGTAGAGTAGTACATCTGAATTGAAAAGCCAGCAGGGTTTGAACCGTTCCTATATTTCTCTATTGCATAACTAATCGTAAATCGTCCAATTATTTCTAAACCATTATTGGTAAGTTGTACATATAGATTACCACTTTTTGTATCTGAGCCGGATGACAACCATCCAACCGCTCTATCGACAGCCGATGTATCTACTCCTGCTCCAAAGTTATAAATTCCATTTGCAGCTGTCTGCGACATCTTATTTCCTCCAGCCTTCTCTGTAGCATTGACTGCACTTCCGAACGTACCTAATGTCCTCACACTTGAACTCTTATCAACTTTCCATCCTGAGGGTAATATAGCTGTTCCAGAAACGCCAATAGAAAAGTCTTGTGTAACAGTTGAACCAACCGAAATATTTACTTGCGACCAGGCTGTTGGTACCAATAAGAAAAGACATAATGCAACACTTTGTACTATCCACCGTTGTTCCATGGATTCCTCCTTTTTGATTGAATGTGAAATATCTCCTTTATCTGGTAGTGAGCAGGAGTGTATTGACTTTATCATATTTTTAAAAAAACAAATCCAAAATGCAAGAAAATTTTATGTTAAATTCTCATAAGTTAGCTCATTCTTTCTCTCTCGTTGTATAATAATTTTTGAGGTAGCTCAAACAGGAACAAAACAATATATCATACGCATCATGTCTTTACTTATATAATTTATGAAGTGATCTTTATCAAAAAATGCCCATTCTAAGGAATTTTCAAACTTTACTGTCAAAACACGTAGATATTTAGGTGGCAAAAAAACGCTCAAAGTACTACACAAATATTGATCATTTGAGTGAATTTTGATTGCAACCGAGGTAACAGTGGAATGCCCACTGAATTTGATGTACAAAGCGATTTATCAAATGGTAATCTTCATTTATATATGACGGTGTCAGTGAAAAGGATTTTCATTACTAATCACTCACCTCCACCTCTTTTGCTTTTTTATATCTCTTTTTCAAATAACTTCAACCATTAACCAATTATATAAGGAGCTTTACTATGTTTACAAAAAAAAATCTTTTCCCATTTTTTGTCCTGGTATCAGCAATTGTAATAATGCTTGCAGTACTGGTCATAAATCAACCAGTAAATGCAACACAATCAAAGTATACGGGACACGAAGATCACTACATTACTCTTCAAGAAGGAATGGAGTTCACAAAAAACTACAGGATGTCCGAACCACCCAATGCAACGCTGGCATATTACTTCGGTAAAGAGGCTCTTCAGAAGACTCTCGATCAACCCGGATGCGTTGGACTGCGGATGTACAATGGCAAGCATACCGATGGTACTCCAACGTTGGTCATCATTGGAGTTGATGGAAGCGGGAATGACTTGACAAAAGGCATTGTATTGCAACGTGCATTCCTTTGCCCACCAGATTGCTGCCCTTCTTGTTGGGGATTGACAAATGGTCAATCATTCGCTACAATTAAGTAAACTAAAGGGCGGATTCACCTCCGCCCATCAATTAGTCAATATGAATCTAAGCGTATTACAGACAATTCATGCATTATTCGGTATTGGGTTACATCTCTATTTTAAGTCAACTATTAATAATCTTCATAGGATTATATGCATATCGAAACCTTACATTCGAATTTAAATTTTTCTTAATAATCGCATTACTTGGATTTATTGTTGATTTCCTTTCGTATTGGCAGTATTTTAGTTCAAGAATCACTCCTCTTTTCTATCAATTCTACATTCCACTTGAATTTTGCTGCATCATGTTTATTATCTCGCAATGGCAAAGATCAAAAAAGACTAAACAATTTTTTTACATTCTCATATTGGGTTACATATTATTCTGGCTGTCTTCAAAGTTATATCTTGAATCGCTCTTTAGTTACTCGTATTTAACTTCGACAGTTGCCACTGGCATCATCGTTTTATCATCAGGCTATACATTATTTATTGTCGTTTCAACAAGGACAGACACTTTGAAGAGAATGCCGGCTTTTTGGTTTCTCATCGCTTTCATCATTTATTATTCCGGCATTTTATTACCAACTTCTCTCCAAATGCTTTTCTCTACTTTCCAAAAAAATGACTTCTATATCCTATGGTCGATAAATTGGATTTTCAATATACTTTCCAATATCTTGTACGCCGTAGGATTTTTATGTCATCTGAAACGAACATAATTCTCTTTGCTGTAATCAGCATTACTGTTGTCGTCATCGGAATGTTCACATTCTTTGTGATGATGATGATTCGCAGCCATCGGAAAATAGAGGCTGAACAGCGTGAGCGAATAAGGCAAATGCAGGTTTTCTCCGAAAAGCTTCAAGCAGCTCGTGAGGAAGAACAGAAACGTCTCTCACGCGAACTTCACGATGAACTTGGTGGAACTCTAACCAGCCTCAAGTATGACCTTTTCTGGATTCAACAGCACATTCAACCATCGGATGAACTCAATCAACGGATGTCTTCTATGCAAGAGCTCATTGGTTCTGCTACAAAAGTAGTTCAAAGAATTTCTGCAGAATTGCGTCCCAAAATTTTGGATAGTCTTGGACTCGTTCCAGCATTGGAATGGCTGATACAGGATTTTCAAAAACGTACTGGTATCAATGCCACATTTACTCATCCCGAATCAATTCCTTCTTTAGATGATAATGCAAAGACTGGAATCTACAGAATAGTCCAGGAAGCTCTAACAAATGTCGCCCGCCATTCACAAGCATCAGAAGTTTCAATTACTCTTGTCATTCAAAACTCTTCTTTACATATTCAAGTTACAGACAATGGAAAAGGTTTCGATGAGTCGCTGCTCGAACATCCGGATTCATTGGGACTGTTGAGTATGCAGGAACGGGCTCGTATTATTGGTGCAACAATTTCTATTCATGGAAAATTGGGTAAAGGAACCAATGTTTCTGTCATCGTGCCCGTGAATCAAGATCAGCAAAAACAATCGTAGTAAATTTAAAGAGTAATATATGAATCTACTCGTTGTTGACGATCACGAATATACTCGTGAAGGAATCATTCGAATTATTGCCGACGTCTATCAACTCGGAGAAGTAGGGCGTGCGTCAACATTCAACGATGGATTGGAACTCTTTCATTCAACTCATTGGAATCTCATCGTCCTTGATATTAATCTTGTAGGGAAAAGCGGAATCGATTTAATTCAAGTGATTCGAGAAATCGATTCAAATGTTCCCATTCTGGTATTAAGTATGGTACCGGTTTCGCAATATGCCCGCAGGATTTTTCAGGCAGGCGCCACAGGATATGTTACCAAAGCTGATCCCGCAGATGAGTTTTTACGAGCAGTACAATCGGTTCTACAAGGTATTCCATTCATTAGTACAAGTATACAACAAGAAATTCCTTTCCTGCTTCAGGATACTGCAGACTCTGATCCAACAAAAGAACTTTCAGAACGAGAACTTTTAGTACTCCAGCGTCTCGTCGAAGGAAAAACATTAAAAGAAATCGCCGAGGAGTATAAACTTTCAAAGAGTACAATCAATTCATATAGACGTCGCATTTTTGAGAAACTTGGTGTTACTAATCGCTTTGGCTTACTCCGCTATGTTTATGAAAAAAAATTGTATTCGTAATTTTCAATTTTCCCTTTCTTACGTTTTAAACGCAGTTATAACTTTTGAATTCAAAAATCTTTTATCATGAGACAAAAGTTCCTCTTTCAGCCGACTTTTTTAAAATAAAATTGACTTTATCAATTTCACCGTAAGCGTTTTCTTTATTCACTTCATTCATTGCTTCATATTATTTTCCCATCCTTTTTATTTTCAATAGATAGATATCTCCGACATTTATTGATCGCTGAAATTCGTTTGTTTTTCGTGTAGCAAAAATACTACACAAAAAATATACTTTAGGTGGCATGCATGTTTGTTACAAAATTGTAAGTTGGGATAAAAAATGTCCCCAATTTATCTGTAACCAAATAGGTAAATTCATGCATAGCCAAAATAGCACATCATATCCAAGAACCCGTAAACTTCTCACCATAACACAGACAATGAACGAGATGGAAGATGAACTTCGTCGCTTACGATATGACTTCGAGTTAGTGTATCAACATTCTTCTGATCTCTTATGCTTGATAGATTCCTATGGATTCATCTCGCGCATCAATGCAGCATGGACGCGAGCGCTTGGATGGGCAGCTGATGATTTATTGTCAAAGCCTCTCATTGATATTGTCCATCCACAGGATAGAGTTATAACAATCAAAACTTTAACTTATCCACAGTGTGGAGATAAAGTAATT
>DAOOUW010000043.1:0-15041 GCA_035390885.1 Bacteroidota bacterium
ATCGAGATCAAACAGAATTTTGTACTTTCGCTTTGTTCGCCTCGTTTTGTGTAGTTGCATTTGCCTGCATTGTGATAATGATCCAATCGTTCGACGAGGTCTTGAGTTTGACCAACATAGTAAGAATCCAGGGATTTACTATAAAGGATATAAGTATAGTAAGGCATTAAAATTTCCCCGATAACAGTAGTGGACGCTGTAGGGTTCGAACCTACGACCTCCGCCTTGTAAGGGCGGCGCTCTGAACCAAACTGAGCTAAGCGTCCAAAACGAAAAATAATATACAAAAGAGTTCCAGTAGAATCAATCGAGGAACGAGTGCATTTTTTACAAAGTGTACTTTAATAAAATTTCAATTTAAAAAGAAAAAGCCCGCTCGAAAATTCTTGAGCGGGCTTAGAGAGGAAATAAATTAAGCGTTATTTCTTTTCTGCTTCTGCTTCAGCTTCGAGAAGATCACCAGACTCTCGTTTACTTTGCCACACTGCCCATCCGATTAAGGCAATTGAAATGACAATCACGATGACTCCGATGATGCGTGCAGTGCCAAGGAATTCTGGACTGACAGCCGGATTGACGATATTATATCGCAGCACGAGTCCTAATGTCAACAAGCTGACCATATTCATAACTTTGATCAGAGGATTGATTGCAGGACCTGCTGTATCCTTAAGAGGATCGCCTACAGTATCGCCTGTAACAGCTGCTTTATGCGCCTCTGAACCTTTGCCGCCATAGAGACCGTCCTCGATCATCTTCTTAGCATTATCCCATGCTCCACCAGCGTTTGCCATAAAGACTGCAAGTAATTGACCGACGAGAATCATACCGGCGAGGAATCCGCCAAGAGCGTAAGGTCCAAGAATGAATCCAACAAGAATAGGAGTCATAATGGCAAGGAAGCCCGGACCGATGAGTTCTTTCTGCGCGGTATTTGTGCAAATGTCAACGACGCTGCCGTAATTAGGTTTCTTTGTGCCTTTCCAGATTTCTGGGTCGCGGAATTGTATACGGCATTCTTTGACGATGTAATAGGCGGCGCGTCCTACAGCGCGAATCAGCATACTGCTAAAGAGAAATGGCACAGCTCCACCGATGAGGAATCCGATGAAGACGGTTGGATCTGCAACTGTAATTTTTCCAGCTTCTTCAAGGTACTGCGCTACAGTCATTAAGTTAATTTTATCTTCACTTCCAACTGCAATCACTGCAATGAAACTCGAGAAGAGCGAAACAGCCGCAATCACTGCAGAGCCGATTGCAATTCCCTTTGTTTCTGCTTTCGTAGTATTTCCAACGGCATCGAGATCGGCAAGGATTTGACGAGCGCGTTTGTAACTTCCTGGACTTTCTTTTTCCATTTCATCTTTATCGTAGCCCATTTCACCGATTCCGTTTGCATTATCTGCAACAGGTCCAAAGACATCCATAGAAATTGTATTTCCTGTTAGTGTCAACATGCCGATACCGGTCATTGCAACGCCGTAAGCAATGAACATTGGCGGAGTTCCCGCATAAGTAAGTACGGAAAGAAGAATCGCTACGGCGATAATAATAATTGCAGCGACAGTGCTTTCGTAACCAACTGCAAAGCCCTGAATAATATTTGTTGCATGACCTGTCTGACAGGATTTTGCTAAGCTTTGAACAGGGGGATACTTTGTGTGAGTATAGTAACTGGTTACTTTATTGAGCGCAACCGCAAGGAAAATGCCTATGAGTGTAGTAATTGCGGGCCGCATATCAAGTCCTGGAATGCCGAAGTTTGCAAACCAACTCAATTGTGATGGATCGCCGTTTGGGAATCCTGCGCGTGCCATTGGATTGCCAGCAAGATATGACGCATCGAAGTGAAGGTAGAAGAATCCCAAACTGATGAATCCAACAATACTAATAATCGAGCCAATCCAGAATCCATGATGTACGCTCTTCAAAGCAGTATCAGAAGTATCGTTAGCTCCCGCTTTGACCGTGTAGGTGCTAATAATAGAGCCAAGAACTCCGATTCCGCGAACTAGTAACGGGAATATGACGCCTTTATGTCCAAAGCTTGCCATACCAAGAATCATAGCGGAGACGATCGTTACTTCGTAGCTTTCGAAAATATCAGCTGCCATTCCAGCGCAGTCTCCAACGTTGTCTCCCACGTTATCGGCAATCGTTGCAGCATTCCGTGGATCGTCTTCTGGAATATCTTTTTCGATTTTTCCAACGAGGTCAGCGCCAACATCTGCCGCCTTTGTATAGATACCGCCGCCAACTCGCATAAAGAGTGCGAGGAGCGTTCCTCCAAAGCCAAATCCAAGTAATGCTTCGTAGGCTTGTTCACCGAAGATCATGAAAATCATTGTACCACCCAACAATCCCAATCCATCAGTAAGCATTCCAGTAATTGTTCCTGTCCGGTAGCCAAGTTGGAGAGCTTCTCCGTAGCTTCGTTTTGCAGCCGCAGCAACACGGAGGTTTCCCTGTGTCGCAAGTCGCATTCCAACGAATCCAACGGTTAAGCTAAAAAGTGAACCAATTAAAAATGCACCAGCGCGTCCCCATCGAAAAGCATCCACAGCGCCTGTATAGGTAAAGTAGAGGAGGATCGTAATGATGATAATCAAAGGTCCAATTTTTCGGAATTGAGCAGCAAGGTAAGCATTAGCGCCCTCACGTACTGCTGCAGCAATTTCCTGCATTTTCTTTGTTCCCTGATCTGCTTTTCTTACTTGCTTTACTAACATAAGCGCATAGAGCAAGCCAGCAACAGCAATGCAGAGAACGATAATTAATGCAGTAACTTCGACTGAAGTGTATCGAGCATCTGAAAATAGAGCGAATGGCTTAAAAGATTCGTGAGCTACTGCATCAGATGTTTGAGTATATCCTGTATAAGGAAGAAATACGTATGCGGCTGCGAACAAAATCATCATCACGAAGAGATAATTTCGTCGAGTGCGATTCGTACTTGTTGCAATGAGATTTCTCAGACTATTCATAACAACATCCTGAAATTAGTTAAAGTTTAATTGAATTGATAAAAACAATCTATGTATCGAGTAAGGTGAACGCAGATAAAGTCACACGCATCACTTTTCCCCGCGCTCAATTCATACCCAATCTTTAAAATCATTCCAACTTTCTTAAAAATCAAGTTAGAAAAATTATTTTGTTGAAAAAATCTCTTGACTTTCTTGTAACAATTTACTAAAGTAAAGCAACATGGTTAAGGAAATGTCATATCGAAATTCATTATGGGCTTGGTGGTGGCGCTGGCGTATGTCCACGCTTCCGCCGAAATAGTGATTTTCGGTTCTGATTTTTCAAAAAGGTGGAGACGTGGACTGAGCGTTTCCACCTTTTTTATTGTACAACTCTTCTAAAAAGTGTGGGAACCTCGCCCGCAAAAAATAATCCATCGTAAACATTAAATCACACTGATAGCTTGAAAGCTTTCAGAATACATCACAATTGTATGGAGGATTCTATGCAACGCAAAATTACTCTTGAGGAACGGGATATTCCAACCCATTACTATAACATTCTTGCTGATTTGCCAACGCCGTTAGATCCGCCGTTGCATCCAGCAACGAAGCAGCCGGTGACTCCGCAAGACCTGGCAACGATATTTCCAATGGAATTGATCAAGCAGGAGATGAGCTCAGAAAGGTTGATTGAGATTCCTGACGAGGTACGGGACGCATACACAAAGTTTCGTCCTACGCCGCTCTACCGTGCATATGAGCTAGAGAAGGCAATCGATACTCCTGCACACATCTATTATAAATATGAAGGCGTTAGTCCTGCTGGGAGTCACAAGCTTAATACGGCATTAGCGCAGGCATACTATAATAAACAGGCAGGGATGAAACGAATAGCGACTGAAACTGGCGCTGGGCAATGGGGAAGCGCTTTATCTCTTGCGTGTAAAGAATTTGGACTCGAATGCAAAGTGTATATGGTCAGAGTAAGTTATGAACAGAAGCCGTATCGTCGGTCGATGATTCAAACTTGGGGAGGTTCGGTTGTGCCAAGTCCTAGCCCTGAAACAAAATCCGGACGAGATATCCTTGCTAAGGATCCCAATTCACGAGGCAGTCTCGGTATCGCAATTAGTGAAGCAGTGGAAGACGCTTCTTCACGCGAGGATACGAATTACTCTTTGGGGAGCGTACTCAACCATGTCCTATTGCATCAGACAATTATTGGATTAGAGTCGAAGAAGCAAATGGAAATTGCCGGTGAATATCCGGATGTAGTAATTGGATGCGTTGGCGGTGGTTCCAATTTTGGCGGGATTGCTCTTCCATTTATTAAAGATAAATTCGAAGGGAAAAAAGTTCGCGCTGTTGCTGTCGAACCAACCGCCTGTCCATCGTTTACGAATGGAGAGTATCGGTATGATTTTGGAGATGTCGCCGGTCTTACGCCATTACTGCTGATGTATACGTTAGGGCATGATTTTATGCCTCCATCGATTCATGCTGGTGGACTTCGGTACCATGGTATGTCGCCAATTCTTAGTAAACTCTATAAAGATAAATACATCGAAGCTCAAGCGTATACACAGACGGATGTGTTTGAAGCTGGTGTGCTCTTTGCTCGAACTGAAGGAATTATTCCAGCGCCAGAATCTTCCCATGCAATAAAATCTGCTATTGAAGAGGCGAAGAAAGCCAAAGCCGAGGGCAAGAAGAAAATCATTCTCTTTAATCTTAGCGGCCACGGACTTCTCGATTTAGGCTCGTACGACGCTTACTTTGCTGGAAAATTTAACAGTGGCAATGGACAATAATCCGTTGAAAGGGTCTCTGTGTCGGTATGTCAATTCCATGCCGACACAAATTTTTTAAGGGAGAGAGTATGATTTCATTCGAACAATTTAAAGAAGTCAGTTCGTCGTACAATGTCATTCCGTTAGTTTCAACGATACTCGCTGATCTGCACACACCGGTTTCACTCTATATGGCTCTTCGGAATGGCGAACGCGTTTCCTTTTTACTCGAGAGCGCAGAGTCAAATGAACGGATTGGTCGGTTTTCCTTTATTGGCTGCTCGCCGAAATTTTTCATAAAGGCGTATGGAAATGATCTTCAAATTCATTCCGGCGAAACGATAGAACATCGAAAGGGTAACGTAGTCGATCTTCTGAAGGAATATTCGTCGCAATTTCATCAGTATTCTGTGCCTGAATTGGAAGGTTTCTGCGGAGGATTTTTGGGCTACGTTGGATACGACACTGTTGCGCAATTTGAAAGAATTCCGATGCCGGACGATCGTCCATATGAACAACCGGATGCGTTCTTTGGATTTTTTGATTCGGCGCTTCGTTACGATCATCGCAATCATCTTATTTCCATTATTCATAATGTGATTGTAAAGGAAGGGAATTCTCTTCGGGAACAATATGAGGAAGGAGTAAAAGTTGTAGAGCTATTGAAGCAGCGCATACATTCAGTCCCAACGAACTATGAACCGTTCCATTTTGAAAAATCCTCTATCGGTGAGGAAGATGAAGAGCAATTCGAACAAATTGTCGAGCGTGCAAAAAAATATATCTATGAAGGCGATATTTTTCAGGTTGTGCTTTCGAGAAGAATTTCGATTAACTACAGCGGTGATTTATTCCCGGTGTATCGTGCATTGAGACTCATCAATCCATCCCCTTATCTCTTCTATATTGATTTTGATTCTGTAAAATTGCTTGGCTCGTCGCCAGAGATACTCGTTCGAGTTGCAAACAGGCATGTGGAAGTATTCCCAATTGCAGGAACACGGAATCAAGGAGTTACGCTCGAGGAAAATCTTGCGCTCGAAAAGGAATTACTTGCAGATGAAAAAGAGCTTGCTGAGCATCATATGCTTATTGATTTGGGAAGGAATGATGTGGGCAGAGTGTGTGAACTTGGAAGCGTCCATGTGCCGGTGATTAAACGGATCGACCATTATTCCCATGTGATGCACCTGGTTTCCGAAGTTCATGGCGAGCTACGCTCGGACTGCAGTAGCGTCGATGCGTTGCGAGCATGCTTTCCCGCCGGTACCGTTACTGGAGCGCCGAAGGTAAGAGCTATGGAAATTATTAGCGAGCTCGAATCTTCGCGCCGATGTATCTATGCTGGTGCAGTTGGGTACGTCGGCTTCGATGGAACGTTAGATATGTGCATCGCGATACGAACAATCGTTGCAGTTCAACAGCAATTACATATTCAAGCCGGTGCAGGAATTGTTGCAGATTCGGTTCCCCGCAAGGAGTATCGAGAGACGCAGTCGAAAGCTCGCGCACTTCTCGAAGCAATTTCGCTGGCTTCATCAGATTTCGATTTGAAACTTCTTCGGAGAGGCGTCGCATGATTGCAGTCATTGATAATTATGATTCCTTTACCTACAACCTTGTGCAAATGATAGGGAAATTATCGCCAGAAGTACAGGTATTTCGGAATGATGCAATCACTGCCGAAGAATTAAGGAAACTTCATCCACGCGGAATAATTATTTCGCCAGGTCCAGGGAGACCAGAGAAAGCAGGCAATACAATGGATATTGTGCGAACGCTTGGAATGAGCATTCCTATCCTTGGCGTTTGTTTGGGACATCAAGCAGTTGGAGCAGTCTTTGGCGGTTCCATTGTGCATGCACCGGAGCTTGTTCATGGGAAGGCATCAAAAGTTTTTCATACAGGGAAAGGTATTTTTCAGAACATCGAAAATCCTTTCATTGCTGGGCGATACCATTCGCTTGTTATATCATCGCAAAATTTACCTGAGGAGTTTGAAGTTCTTGCGTATACCGAAGATAACATTATTATGGCATTACAACATAAATCACTTCCAATCATTGGGGTACAATTTCATCCTGAATCTATTCTTACCCCAATTGGACAAACTATCCTTGCAAATTGGTTAGGAGGACTTTCACAATGAAATACTTTATCGAAAAATGTTTGAACAATGAACATCTCACAACATCTGAAGCAGCCGATGCTCTCGACACAATAATGAGTGGCAATGCAACCGATATACAGATTGCAGGTTTGCTTATCGCATTGCGCTCGAAAGGAGAAACGGTTGATGAATTGGTTGGCTTTGCCAAGATGATGCGGTCGAAGGCAATTCCGATTGCTATCGAAGATCCAGATGCGATCGATATGTGTGGAACTGGCGGAGATGGCGCGGGTACTTTTAATATTTCTACTGTAGCATCGTTTGTAGTTGCTGGCGCAGGCGTTACGGTAGCAAAGCATGGAAATCGCGCAGTTTCCAGCCACTGCGGGAGCGCGGATTTGCTATCATCGTTAGGCGTAAAGATCGATTTAGAGCCCGAGAAGGTTGCCGAGTCAATCAATAAAATTGGAATTGGATTTCTCTTTGCGCCAAAATTTCATCCTGCAATGAAGTATGCAGCGAAGGCACGCACGGAGTTAGGCGTCAAAACAATTTTTAATATTCTTGGTCCCATTACAAATCCTTGCGGCGTTAAGAAGCAACTTATTGGCACATTCAATCCGGAAATCGCTCAAAAAATTGCTCATGCCTTGTTACCGCTTGGATCCGACCATGCGTGCGTCGTATACAACTATGATGGCGTGGATGAAATTACGCTGTCGAATGTTACTTCGGTATTCGAAGTAAAAGATGGAACACGAGAAAAAGTTTATAAAGTGTCGCCAGAAACATTCGGAATGAGGAAGCAAACTTTGCAGCACGTAAAGACATCCGGGAAAGAAGAAAATGTAAAGATTGCAATGAGTGTTTTGAAAAACGAACCATCGTCTGCCAGAGATGTTGTTGTTGCAAATGCGGCGTATGGAATTTATGTGTCGGGGAAAGCAAAATCTGTTGATAATGGAATTGCTATGGCTCAGGAATCGCTCGAGAGCGGACGAGCTTATCAAAAATTACAACAACTGATCGATTTTTCGAATGCAGCATGAATTTCCTTACTACAATTCTTGAGCAGAAGCGAAAGCGACTCGAAGCTGCAAAAAAATTGCAGCCAATCGAAGCCCTCAAAGATATGGAATGGTTCCATCGAGAAACAATTTCACTGTGCGATGCGCTGGCTCGACAACAAATTGGCGTTATTGCAGAAATGAAGAAAGCTTCGCCCTCGAAAGGGATTCTTCGTCAGCAGTATGATCCTGTTTCAATTGCAAAATCATACATAATGAATGGAGCCTCTGCAATTTCTGTGCTTACGGAAGAAGATTTTTTCTCGGGCAATCTTGAACATTTGAAGGCTGTTCGCTCATCCGTCTTGTGCCCACTGTTGCGGAAAGATTTTCTCACTGATTCCTACGAGCTCTATGAAGCAAAAGCGTACGGCGCCGATGCAGTTTTGCTAATTGTTGCAGCATGTGAACGGTCACGACTTCTTGATCTATTGTTCGAAGCAAAAGAACTTGGATTAGAAGCCGTTGTTGAAGTTCATTCAATTTATGAACTTGAAATGCTTCCGTCATTGTCATCCATTACTTTGCTTGGAGTTAATAATAGAGATTTGACGACATTTGCAGTCGACCTTACGACGGCGCTTCGGATTAAAAAAGAAATTCCCGAACATATTACACTCATAAGTGAAAGTGGAATTCAACGAGGATCTGATATCCGGATGCTTTACAATGAAGGCATTAAAAATTTTCTCATCGGTGAAGCATTTATGCGAGCCACAGATCCGGGTGTTGCGTTACGAAATTTAATAGATGAATCAAGAATCTTGTTATGATTATTAAAATTTGTGGCATTACTCAGGAAAAAGACGCCCTCTATGCATCGGAACTCGGAGCAACAGCTTTAGGATTTATTTTTGTCTCGACCAGTCCGAGATATATTGAACCAGCAATAGCAGCGGACATCTATCAAGCGGTAAAGGTGCGATTTGGAGAACAATCGCCACAGTTCGTTGGAGTCTTTGTCAATGCAACGCGTTCATACATCAACGATGTTTTGCAGGAGGTACCGCTCGATTGCATACAATTCCATGGCGATGAATTGCCCAACGAAATTCAGGGCTACTCTCAAAGAATATGGAAAGCGTTTCGTGTCTCTAATGCTTTTCAACCGCTCATTTTAAAAGATTATGATGCCGAAGCGTGCGTTCTGGATACGTACGAGTCGCAAATGTATGGTGGAACAGGTCGAACATTCAATTGGCGAAAGGCTGTAGAAGCAAAGCAGTACTGTAATGTTATTCTTAGCGGTGGACTTTGTTCGCAAAACATTCATAGCGCTATTGAGGTTGTTCAACCTTATGGAATCGATGTGAATAGCGGCGTTGAACTATCGCCGGGTAAAAAAGATCACAAAAAGTTAGAACTGTTATTTCAAGAACTTCAAAGAAGGAAATAATCTATGAAAAAAAGATACCAGGCGCCGAATGAAAACGGATACTATGGTTCATACGGCGGAAAATTTGTTCCTGAAACGTTAATCGAACCTTTGCGTCAACTTGAGCAATTGTATCGGCAGGCAATGAAGGACAGCTCTTTTAAAAGAGAGTATTTGCAAATTCTGACGGAGTATGCCGGAAGGCCTACGCCATTGACGTACGCCGAGCGATTAACGAAGCATTATGGAAAAGCAAAGATTTTTCTCAAACGTGAAGATTTATGCCATACTGGCGCTCACAAAATTAACAACGTCGTTGGTCAAATGCTCTTAGCGCTGCGTTCGAAGAAAAAGCGAGTCATAGCAGAAACAGGAGCAGGACAGCACGGAGTTGCAGCGGCAACTGTTGCGGCAAAATTTGGATTGCAGTGTGTGGTGTATATGGGAGAAGAAGATATTCATCGTCAGCGATTGAATGTCTATAGAATGAAAATGTTAGGCGCTGAAGTTGTTCCTGTGTTGTCTGGAAGCAGAACGTTGAAAGATGCAACGAGCGAAGCAATTCGAGATTGGGTTACAAATGTTGAAAATTCATTCTATGTCATTGGATCCGTTGTAGGTCCCCACCCTTATCCGATGATTGTACGAAATTTTCAATCAATTATTGGAGAGGAAGTAAAAAAACAATTAGGAAAGATGGAGCGATTTAAGAAAACATATCTCGTTGCCTGTGTCGGCGGTGGAAGTAATGCCGCTGGATTATTCTATCCATTTGTAAATGATGATGTGAAGATGTTCGGCGTTGAAGCCGCAGGACTTGGATTAGAGAGTGGACACCATTCGGCATCATTAGGAAAAGGTTCGCCAGGGGTTCTTCACGGAGCGCTCAGTTATGTATTGCAGGATCAAAATGGACAGATTTCGCCGGTTTATTCCATCTCTGCTGGACTCGATTATCCAGGCGTTGGTCCTGAACACAGCTATTTCAAGGAGCTCGGACTTGTTCAGTATGCAGTTGCAACAGATGAAGAGGCGCTTACAGCATCGCAACTTCTTGCAAGGACAGAAGGAATTATTCCAGCGCTCGAATCTGCCCACGCACTCGCATACCTTGAAACACTAATGCCCCGGACAAAAAAAGGAGAGTGCGTTGTTGTAAATCTCTCGGGACGCGGAGATAAAGATATGGAAACCTATATGGAGAAGTTACAGTATGAAAAGTGATTTGAATCTTTTGGAACCGCTTTTACACATCGAAGAAAAATTTTTGGAATTACGTCAACAGAATAAGAAAGCTCTGACGATTTTTTTGACGGCAGGATATCCCAAGAAGGAATCAACTGTGCCTCTTGCGCTTCTCTGTGCAGAAGCTGGAGTCGATATTCTGGAAATTGGCATGCCTTTTTCCGATCCGCTTGCCGATGGTCCGGTAATCCAGGAATGCTCACAGCAAGCTTTACTCAATGGAGTAACGTTGCCGTGGATTTTTGAGCAGGTAAAAGATATTCGTCATCATACAAATATTCCTATCGTTCTCATGGGGTACTTAAGTCCGATTTTACGGTACGGAGTTGATAAATTTTTTGCAGACGCACATTCTGCTGGTGTTGATGGCTTAATTTTGCCTGAAGTGCCGCTTGAAGAAGTTGCTAGATTTGAAGGGAGCGCTAAAAGTAATGCAATTGCACTTATATTATTAGTTACGCCGACAACTCCTTCGGTTCGTGTAAGAGAAATCGATAAAAAAACGAGAGGATTCCTTTACTGCGTTTCTGCGACAGGCGTTACTGGACACTCGGCTGCCGAAGATGAAGTAATAAAGCATGTCAGTCGGATAAAAAAAATTGCAAAGCATCCAGTGCTAGTAGGTTTTGGAATTAATAATGCAGAACAAGCTCATGCCATTAGTTCTGTCGCTGATGGAATTATCATTGGAAGCGCCTTCCTAAAATTAGTGAAAGAAAGCTCGATGGATTCCGTTGCCCAGTGGTTACGCGGAATACGAGCCGAAATGTAAATTGTACGAAAATAGTATTCTCTTGCAGTGATTCCAAAATATTTATTAGGAACTGGCAAAGTGAATGAGGGTGCCTTTGAGATAACATTCTGTGGCTAAAGTAAGATGCAGTATACATCGAATCCACCGGTACAAATGCTTTGCATTAGGAAGTTGGATAAGCACACACTCAGGGAAGAAGGTTCTTAAACTCTCCGTATCAGGCGCTAAAAGGCAGTGGCTAGATGGTCTGTTCTCGAAAGTTACCTCTTTAGAACCCCCTTTTCTTATTTCTAGTGCATAATCTGGGTTTAACAAAGTAATTTTATTTCGGCTTACAAAATCCTATTCTATCAAGATACTCATGAATTGTAATCGCCGTATCATAAGGCCAGTTAAACACTCTGATTCTCTTCTCATAAGTGTTTACAGTATCATATCCTTCGAAATAATAGAATCGCCAGCAAGGGATACTATCTTCCTGCTCCCATAACTTATTGATATATATACCTATTTGCGTTATACAACCATAATAACCTTTTTCGTTTGCCGTATCCCTCAAAGTGTCAAAAGCAGAAGGAGTTTGAAAGTTGTGTTGTCGTGCCCAACTCATATTTTTTTTAGGATAATATGTAATTGATAAAATCTCAACCGCTCTGATAGCTGTATCTCCATGATTTACGAACCAATACTCAATATCAAAATATTCCGGTTCAGTAATTATAGGATTACTATCCTTGTTACAACTGTAACTAGTAATAATAAGTATGAGTAACATCAAAGTGAGTACATATTTCAAATGAGACATATTTAACCTCGTATATATTTTAGTATTTTATCCAATTCTATTTTGAGCTATCTTTTTTCTCCTATGACAGCCACCGCTTTGGCATTATTTGCTCCTACCGCAATAACCAGATTGCCTTGTATAGATACACTTGTATAACTCCCATAATCAAGCCCTGTTTGTTCTATCAAAGAATTCCACGTTAAACCACCAATGTAAGCATTCTCCATACGCTCCAACAACAAACACTGAATTAAGTCCTATCCGTCGAATTTTTGTCGTAGCATATAGCGGGCCGTTTCTCCACTTATCATCAGATAATGAACGTTTCTCATATATTCCGTCCCCTACAATATAATAATGTCTGTTTGGAACAAATCATACCCCAAAAAGCTCATTTATTGGATCGATCGGATTCGTTTGCTACCGTGCTTTTAATCTTAAATATTCCCTGCCCTATTGGATAATTTTGTGTACTACTGCAAGAATTTCATTTCCTGAACTTATATAATCTGCCGTTGTCTGTGGTATCGCTAAATAACTTTCAATTATTAATTGCATTTTGACTCTCATTTTAACAACCCTCCTTATTTATGTGTTGTTTATTTATTAATTCTTTCTACCACTTATAATGAGTGCACCAGCCCCTAACCGTTCACCAACTACTATTACATTACCGCCTTTCTGTGAAATACTATAAAGCCTGTCACTAATATTACCTAACTGATAATAATAACGCCATGAAACACCATTATAATGCCACACCATCGCATAATCTCCAGCAAGTGTGATATCATTACGTGCCGAACCTCTTAGTGAATAGGCAAAATGCCCAAGCTCAACTGGTTCTATTCTCACTAAATCTTTGACTAATAATGACTGCCGAAAAACATAGCCTGTTCCAGACAATATTACTTCTTTGGAATCTGCCATCCATACTGTATTGAGCTTCCCAAAATATACAGATGTGGGAGGAGCTGTTTTTTTATCCCATACTTTTTGCATCCCGTTACCAACTTTCCTTAATATTATTCCTCCTCCTTCCCAATTCCATCCACAA
Source organism: Bacteroidota bacterium (assembly GCA_035390885.1). GTDB lineage: Bacteria > Bacteroidota > Ignavibacteria > UBA10030 > UBA10030 > JAOAFT01. The sequence continues at coordinate 13,158 of DAOOUW010000043.1, forward strand.
GTCCATACCTCTCTTCCATCTGGACTGCCATATATATCATACAAATCTACTTCTGTCCCACTCTCTATCTTACCCCAACTCCTCCCATCGTAATGTGCAATCAAGCCATTGTTCCCGACTGCGTATAAATCATTGCTCGAACTACCCCATAGCTTGTTAATTGACATAGATACTTCTGAAGGCAAGCAAAATTTATCTACTTGTATTCCATTTTTAAGTATCGCAATTTTATCTCCTGATGAACTAATCCATATCTCATCATCAAATGAAAATATAGCTTTTGCTGGATAGGCTGTTAAACTTGGAGAACCACATACCGTTGGAAAATAAACTCTCATCAACTCCCATGTTTTCCCATTCCACTTCGCTGCGTTGTATATCTGGTAATCCTTCGTGTAATCCTGATATATCTCCCCAACAGCATACGCCAGCGTGTCATTGATAATCGCTACATCATATAAATAACTACTGCCGGTGCCATCTCCTAATGTGTATATCTGCCATGAAAAATCGTGACTTGTCGTGTCCATCGTCTCTGCTATCGTCTGTGCGCTCTTCCCTCCCTCTAATAATAATGCTGTATAAACGTAACGATGCGATGGTAAAAGACTGTCATCGACAAGAGTCATTTCGTTTGTTGTGAGCGTCAGTGTATCGAGCGTTACGGTGTCTCGAGTCAGTACTATCCTTGAATGAATACTATTCCGTGTACTTATCTGTAGCCATACTTCTGTGCAGCTTACATCTTCCACTGTTAAACTTAACTCTGCCTTCCCTGTACCAACATTATCAGAGCAAACCAATTGCATCAATGCACATAGTACGAGAGCGATCTTCATTATCCATTGGCGAGTCATAGAGAGAGTCCTTCTTCAGTGTGTTCTTTTGCCTCTTTATTGTTCTCTTTACTTATTAAGGTTACAGAAAAAAACCTTAATTTCACCTCCCCATCTTTGATGGGTATATTGGGATGTTATGTATAAAAAGTCAAGGGATATTTTTCACGCAGATTGCGCAGATGAACGCAGATTGTTCATTAGAAAATGTTGCCTCGATACGCTCTTCGGGTGCCTCGGCAACTGAATTCGCTGGCGGTGGGTAATTAGAGCGATGGCAAGCGCCAAAGTCGCCGCGAAAATATTCTGCCACCCACAGGTTTACCTGTGGGTAAAAAAACCGAGAAGTCGTTGCCTCGATATACCTTACGTTTTCTCGACTACAAAATAAAACGGTGGCTAAAATAGGTATAATACCTTATTAAAATCAATTTTTTCTATCCTATTGTGTCCTTACTCTTTATAAATAAGGTTAATCATTTGGGATGAAAAAGCTATTATTTTACCGTCTTAAAAATAAATCGAAGCGATTCCTGTATCAATAATAATGGAACTTCGTCCACAACGATTGTATTGCCGATAGTCTTTGGAATTACAAAACGCGTTTTCTTCCCGATTCTCTTTTTATCTCGTTGAAGGGCAGGGAGGATGGCTTTCATATTTAGCTGTGAGCGCTTCAGCTTCAACGGCAATCGCTTGATGAGTTCAACAATTCGCTGAAAACTTTCTCGATCGAGTGTACCGAGCTTGGTGGCGATAGCGCTTTCTGCAAGAAGTCCGAGCAATACTGCCTCGCCATGTTTGAGCACACGATAATTACCCGCAACTTCGAGCGCGTGTCCAATTGTGTGTCCGCAATTTAGAATTACACGAATCCCCTGTTCAAATTCATCTTCACTAACAACTTGCGCTTTGATCGCAACGCACCTCGATTGAGCGTAGAGAAATTCCTCTCGAGATCCTTTCAGTAAAGTTTCTATGTGAGCTTCGAGGAATGAGAATAATTCTGAATCCCTGATGATGGCGTACTTTACAATTTCACCAATAC
>DAOOUW010000044.1:0-10427 GCA_035390885.1 Bacteroidota bacterium
CCTAACGAATACAATGAAAAATATCTTACCGTGAAGCGAGATAAGCTCGGACATTTAATCCTCTTTGACCCAAAGAAAACCGGAACAGAGTAAAATCTTGCATCAAATTCCCGAGCATGGTCTGTACATATCGCAAAATTATTGAATACATCATAACTTGCTTCTTGACTAACCATTAAGTATATTATAAAAGTTTTAGATTGATAGCCCGCAGAGCACGGGCTATTTTTTTTGGAATGAAAATGGTCGAAAATAATATAGAAAATATCCGAGATTTGGTAAGTCCAATTATCGAACGTCGAGGGGCTTTACTTCTTGACGTTTACATCAAAGGTGGGCACAAGCGTAAAACGGTACAAATTTTCGTAGATACAGAGGCTGGTATTACAATCGATGAATGTGCAGCTTTGAGCCGTGAAATCTCTGAATCTTTAGATTTTGCGAACATTATGAATGCTCCTTATGATCTTGAAATATCATCGCCTGGATTGGAAAAGCCCTTACGGAACATTCAGCAGTATCCACGGAATATTGGACGAATTATTTCAGTGAAATATCGACAAGGAGAAGAAGTTGTTTTGGCGACTGGAACATTAGAATCCGTCGATAGAACGCGCATTACATGTAAACTTTCAAGCGGTGAGTCGCAATTAATAGAATTTGAAGATATACTTGAAACATATGTTAAGCTGCCTTGGTAAAAGAGCAGTCAAGCTGTATGGAGGAAATCTATGAATCATGAAATAGTTGAATCATTTGCTCAAATGGTGCGAGAAAAAGGAATTGACCGAGATATCCTCGGTGGTATCATTGAAGAGATCTTCGGTCAAATGATGAAGAAAAAATATGGACAGGACGCTCGCTACGATATAGTTGTCAATATGGATAAAGGCGATATCGAAATTTATCTAAAAAAAAATGTCGTGGAGTCTGTTGAAGATCCGTCAACGCAAATTAGCGTAAAGGAAGCTCGTCAACGCTCAGGGGATGAATTAGAGGTTGGCGATGAATATGTTGAAATCATTCCTCTCTCATCCTTTGGAAGACGTTTGATTATTGGTGCAAAACAAAATCTAAATCAGCGAATTAAAGAAATTGAACGCGAAGCGATTTTTTCTGAGTATACAAATTCCATCGGTGAAATTGTGGTTGGCGAGATTTATCAAATTCGCAAGGGAAAAGGTGAAATTCTGGTGATGCACAATAAAAATGAACTTATACTTCCCAGGAGCGAACAAATTTTTAAGGAACGATATAAAAAAGGCGATACGATTCGTGCCGTTGTGAAGGAAGTACGTAAGAGCGCTGGAAATCCACTTGTAATTATCTCTCGAACAGACCCTCAGTTTCTTATGAGGTTATTTGAAATTGAAATCCCGGAAATCTACGATGGCATTATCGAGATTAAACGAATTGCGCGTGAACCAGGCGAACGAGCAAAAGTTGCAGTAATTTCTCATGATGAACGGATCGATCCTGTCGGCGCATGCGTTGGAATGAAGGGCGTCCGCATTCACGCGATCGTTCGCGAATTGAATAATGAAAATATCGATGTTATTCCTTTTGCAGAGGATCCTGTTGTTTTTATCCAGCGTGCGCTCGCGCCGGCAAAGCTTAAAGATATTCAAGTCGATGTAGAGAATAAGAAAGCAGTCATTGTTGTCTCAGCCGATCAGGTATCGTTGGCAATAGGAAAAAGCGGTCAAAATGTTCGGCTTGCATCGAAATTAACAGGATTCGAAATCGAGGTGCAAAAAGAAGGAGCCGAAGAGGAAGAATACGACATGGATCTTTCTGAATTTCGAGAAGAGCTGGGAGATGTGCTCTTCCATCGATTCTTTGATGAAAATTTCCAATCAGTTCGAGATGTTCTTCAAACTTCTAAAGAAGAATTAGTCAATACGCTTGGCATCGAACCAGAAAAAGTTGATGAAATTGTAGCAATGTTAAAGAAAGGACTTGAAGATGCTGAAATTGAAAGTGAAGATGAAGTGAATGAGCTTCTTGCTGAAATTAATTCTTCCATAAAGACTGATACTAAATCAGATGGACAAACAATTAGTTCAAGTTCTTCCGATGAAGCAAAGCAGTAATTTGTGATTTACAAAACAACAGCTAAAAGCAATAGATACTTCTATGATGGATACCGGTACAAAAAAAGTTAAAATCTACAACCTCGCAAAGGATTTAAATATTTCGAGCGAAACAATTATTGAATTCCTCAAAAAGCGGGGCTATGAAGTGAAGTCGCATATGAGTCCTGTGACTGATGAGATGATGCCGATTATTCTGGAGCATTTCAAAAAAGATAAAGATATAGCGGAACGACATCAGCGGAAGTTGCAGGAGCTTCGTTCGACCAAGAAAAAAGAAACTCCGAAAGAAGAAAAAACAAAGAAAGAAGAAATTGAAAAACCTGAAAAGGTTGAAGAAAAGAAAATTGAAGAACCGCAGCATGAAACGACTGGTGAAACGGAGTTGATTGGAGAGACGACGGTTACCAAACCCATTGCTGATAATGTCTCCGACAGACAAACTTCTACTCTTGTCGCTGAAAATCAAATTGAGATTACTAAAGAACTTCCAAAGGTCGAATTGATAGATGGAAAAAAGCATGAACCAGCGACAGCAGAAGTTCAACATGGGGATGAAAAAATTTCTCCTGAAAAAGAAATACGAATTATAACAGAAGAGCGTAAAGAACCTGTAGTAGAAAAAGAAGCGTCAAAACGAGGGACTAAGAAAAAAGAAGAAAAATCTGTCCCCTTAACTCCCCTCGAGGCGGTTTCTCGTCAGCATCGTGGATTAACTATTAAAGGCAAGATTGATCTTGAGAAGCCGGCTTTAGAAGAGAAGGGGAAAGACAAATCAGAAGAAGCAAAGAAGAAAAAGAAGAAAAAGAAGAAAATTATTGAAGAACCAAAACGCGCCAAAGTTCAAGAACCCCAAATAGATGAAGAAGAGGTTAAAAGCAGGAAACGAAAAAAAATTCGTCGTGTCGAAGTCAATGAAGATGAAGTAGAACGCGCAATTCGCGAAACACTCTCTGAAGTCGAAGAAGATTTTACTGTTACAAGAGCGTCAATTCGAAAAAAGAAAAAAGAAAAGCGCGAAGAAGAGCAGCAACGGATACTAGAACAGATTGAACGCGACCGCACCCATCTTAAGGTTACTGAATTTATTACTGTTGGCGAGCTTGCAAATCTGATGAATGTATCTGTTTCGCAAGTCATTCAAAAAATTATGAGTCTTGGAATCATGGTCTCAATCAATCAGCGAGTCGATAAGGATACCATTATTCTTGTTGCAGATGAGTTTGGATTTCAAGTTGAATTTCAGGACGAATTTACATCAGACGTTCTTGTTGATAATGAAGATTCTCCAGAGCTTCTCAAGCCACGACCTCCAGTTGTTACTATTATGGGGCACGTCGATCACGGGAAAACCTCATTACTTGATTATATCCGAAATACCAATGTCGTTGCTGGCGAAGCAGGCGGAATAACTCAACACATTGGGGCATATGAAGTTTCACTTCCTGATGGGAAACAAATTACTTTTTTAGATACTCCAGGTCATGAAGCTTTTACGGCTATGCGCGCTCGTGGCGCACAAATTACAGATATTGTCGTGCTTGTAGTTGCTGCCGATGATAATGTTATGCCTCAAACTATCGAAGCAATTAGCCATGCTCAGGCGGCGAATGTGCCAATCATTGTTGCCATCAATAAGATGGATAAACCCGATGCAAATCCTGAAAGAATCAAACAACAGCTAGCTGAAAAAGGATTGCTGGTGGAAGAATATGGCGGTAAATCTCAAGCAGTTGAAATCTCGGCTAAGACAGGTAAAAATATTGATCTTTTACTTGAGAAAATTCTTCTTGAAGCAGAAATGCTTGATCTTAAAGCAAATCCTGTTCGATTGGCAAGAGGGACCGTCGTTGAAGCCGAGTTGGATAGAGGTAAAGGTATTACAGCGACTGTTCTTGTTCAAAAGGGAACACTTCATGTTGGAGATTCTTTTATCAGCGGTATTTGGAGCGGTCGTGTCCGTGCAATGTTCGATGAACGAGAACAACGCATTACAGAAGCCGGTCCTTCGAAACCTGTGCAAATCATTGGATTCGACGGAATCCCTCAGGCAGGCGATGAATTTGTGGTATTAGAAAATGAACATCAAACAAGAGAAATCAGCTCAAAACGACAACAGTTAAAACGTGAGCAAGATTTCCGTCAATCGCGACGATTAACGCTCGATGAAATTTCTCAACAAATTAAAGAAGGTCAGGTGCGTGATCTTCCAATTATTGTTAAAGCGGATGTCGATGGTTCGGCGGAAGCGCTTGCTGATTCGTTGATGAAATTATCAACCAAAGAAGTTAAGGTGCGAGTCATCCACAAAGGAGTTGGAGGTATTTCTGAATCTGATGTGTTGCTAGCATTAGCTTCTGATGCGATTATCATTGGTTTCCATGTGAGACCTCACTTAAAAGCTCGTCAGTTAGCTCAGCAGGAAAAGGTAGACGTCAGGATCTATAATATTATTTATGATGCTATCAATGATGTCAAGAGCGCGTTAGAGGGAATGTTAGCCCCAACGGTATCAGAAGAAGTGCTTGCGACTGTTGAAGTACGAGATGTATTCAAGATTTCAAAAGTTGGCACTATTGCTGGGTGTTATGTTAAAGACGGAAAAATATCTCGGAATAATCATGTTCGATTAGTGCGTGATGGAATTGAAGTTTATGATGGTACGATTGCTTCACTCAAACGATTCAAAGATGATGTTCGCGAGGTCGAACAAGGGTACGAATGCGGAATTATGCTAGAGAATTATAACGATCTAAAAGTCGGCGATATTATCGAAGCGTATAAAATTGTCGAAACTAAACGAAAGTTAGAGTAAATTTATGTCTGTAAGAGCAGAAAAAGTCGCCTCATTTATTAAAGAAGAGCTTGGAATGTTCTTCGAAAAAAATTTTCTTATGGAAGAATATGGACTGATGACTGTTACAGAAGTTCGAATGAGCGCCGATCTCCGCTATGCAAAAGTATTTGTCAGTATTTATGGCGATACCGCACGGAAAAAAAAGTCGATGCTTATGCTGGAGGCACAGAAACCATCGATTCGTTTTGCACTTGGGAAAGTTCTGCATCTGCGCTTTGTTCCTGCTTTGACGTTTGTATTGGATGAAAGCGTTGATCGAGCCATGAGAATAGAGACACTTATTAAGCAAATTCATTCAGAACAAAAGGACAACTCATCTGATGAATGATGCATACAATATTATCGAGTTCTCTCATGAATGATTCGATCCTTTTCATCGATAAGCCTATAGATTGGACGTCTTTTGACGTCGTTAAGAAAGTGCGTTCAGTATTGCACCTTCGGAAAGTTGGGCATGCCGGTACGCTCGATCCGAAGGCGACTGGATTGTTAATTTTGGGCACAGGGTCGAAAACAAAAGAACTCAATCAGTACGTTGGATTAGAGAAGGAATATGTCGGCGTTATGGAATTAGGCGTTCAAACGCCAAGCTATGATTCTGAAACTGAGGTAATAGAACATTGTCCCTTCGACGAAATATCGAAAGAACAAATCTATACCACTGCTCAAAAATTTGTTGGTGCACAAACACAAATCCCGCCAATGTACAGCGCTGTGAAATATGGCGGTAAGCCTCTTTATCGATTTGCCCGTCAAGGGGAAGAACTTCCACGCGCAGAGCGTACAATTATGATTTACTCATTCGATATTACGTCTATTGCTTTGCCGTCTGTTGATTTTCGCGTTGTCTGTTCAAAAGGAACGTATATTCGTTCTCTCGTCAATGATTTTGGTAATGCTCTTGAATGTGGAGCTACTTTACGATCCTTGCGTCGTGTCAGAATTGGTTCGTTTTCAGTCGACAGCGCTCTTACAATCTCTGCACTTGAATCATTGGTATTGAGTAATCGAGGTGAGTAATGAGAGTTTATCGTTCAATCGATGAAGTGCCGTATGATTCTTCAACAGTTATTTCTGTTGGAACGTTTGATGGCGTACATCGTGCGCATAGGGCAATTCTGAAAAAGCTCGTTGAGCGTTCGAAAAGCGCAAACAAACGAAACCTTGTCATTACCTTTGAACCTCATCCTCGTTCGATTGTAAGTCATGACGCAATGAATGTAAAATATCTCACAACTTTAGATGAGAGAATGTACCTGTTCCAATCTTTAGGTATTGATAATTTACTGGTAATTACTTTTGATAAGGAATTTTCTCAGCTGTCATTTAGAGATTTTTATTCTCAATGCATTGTTCAAAAAATTGGAGTGTCAGAAGTTGTAGAAGGATTTAATCATCATTTTGGAAAGGATCGGCAGGGAACTATTACCATTCTTGATGAATTAGGAAAAGAATTTGGTTTTGTTGTTACACATGTTGAACCAATTACCTATAATGGCAAGCCAATTAGTAGCTCTAGAATTCGTGAGGCGCTTGAAGATGGGGCTATCGATATAGCAAATGAGATGCTCGGTTATCCTTATCTGCTTACAGGAACCGTTATCGAGGGGGATAAACGAGGTACAACGTTGGGGTACCCTACAGCAAACGTAGAACTGCCATCTTCCAAGTTAATTCCTAAATTTGGAATTTATGTTGCAAGTGTAAAGATTGAAGGAACAGAATATTTCGGAATGGCCAGTATCGGAAGACGTCCGACATTTTACAAAGATGGAAATGTAATTGTCGAAGTTCATGTTTTTGATTTCTATGGTACTCTTTATGGAAAGGAACTATCCTTTTCGTTACTTAAGCGATTACGCGACCAACAAAAGTTTGATACAGTCGATCAACTAATTCGTCAGATGGAACAAGATAAAGAACAAAGCAAATCATTGATTCAATCATTACGTGTTGTCTAATTTTTACAGAAGGAGCAAAAATGCCTATAACAAAAGAACAAAAGAAAGAAATCATTCAAAAGTATGGAAAGCATGAACAGGATAGTGGAACACCAGAAGTACAGATTGCAATTCTGACTGCTCATATCAATAGTTTGACGTCTCACCTTGATGGAAATAAAATGGATCATCACTCAAGATTAGGATTACTGAAATTAGTTGGAAAAAGACGCCATCTGCTCGATTACTTAATGAAGAAGGATATCGAACGGTATCGAAAGATTATCCAAGAACTCGATATCCGAAAATAAATATTTATAAAACATATAATTAGAAAGAAAGAGATGTAAACTATGGCTGTAACAAAAGAAATAACACTTGGAGGAGAAACGTTTTCCTTTGAGACAGGTCGATTCGCAAAGCAGGCTGATGGATCTGTTATGGTGCGATATGCTGACACAATGGTGCTTGCCACTGTTGTCAGCGCTGACAAACCTGTAGAGGGACAGGATTTTTTTCCATTGCAGGTTGAATATCGGGAAAAGATGGGAGCTGCAGGAAAAATTCCAGGAGGATTTTTCAAACGCGAAGGAAAACCGTCGGAGAAGGAAATACTTTCCTCACGATTGATCGACCGTCCCATACGTCCAATGTTCCCGAAAGATTACAAGAATGAAACACAAATTCTCGTTACAGTCTATTCATCAGATAAGGAGCATGATGGAGACGTTCTAGGCGCTTGTGCGGCTTCTACAGCGTTGATGATTTCTGATATACCTTTCGATGGACCTATTGCTGAAGTGCGGGTTGGGCGCGTCGATGGAGCATTCAAAATCAATCCAACTTTTTCTGAATTAGAAAAAAGCGACATGGATGTAACAGTTGCTGGAACCTTGGATTCGATTGTAATGGTCGAGGGTGAAGCAAACGAAATTTCTGAATCGGAAATGCTCGACGCTCTTCGCTTCGGACACGATGCAATTAAAAAGATTTGTCAAGCACAATTAGAATTTGCTCAGCTTATCAATAAGCCAAAACGACAAATTGTTCCAACAGAGCTTCCCGATGGACTGCTTGAAGATGTCAAACGACTTGCTGACAATCGTATACGAGAATTAAGTCGTACAATATTGTCCAAGGAAGCACGTTCTAAAGCAACGAATGCACTCTACGAAGAAGTTCAAAAGATTTTAGCGGAAAAGTATCCAGATAAAACAGTTCATATTCAAGAGCTTCTACATGATCTTGAGCGTGAAGCAATGCGTTCTACAATTCTTAATGAAAAGAAGCGACTCGATGGACGTGGATTGACGGATATTCGTCCAATTACTTGCGAAGTTGGATTATTACCGCGTACGCATGGTTCTGCTCTCTTTACGCGCGGTGAGACACAAAGTCTTACAACAGTAACATTAGGCACAAAAATGGATGAGCAAGTGCTGGATGGATTACTGCCCGAAACAACAAAGCGATTCATGCTTCATTACAATTTCCCGCCGTTCAGCGTTGGCGAAATTGGAAGGGTTGGTTCGCCTGGTCGTCGGGAGATTGGGCATGGAAATTTAGCGGAGCGTGCTTTGCAAGCGCTTATTCCGCCCGAATCTGAATTTCCTTACACAATTCGTGTTGTCTCTGATGTACTGGAATCAAACGGTTCATCTTCGATGGCAACGGTATGTGCTGGAACTCTTGCGCTCTTCGATGCTGGCGTACCGATGAAAAAGGCTGTAGCTGGAATTGCAATGGGACTCGTAAAAGATGATGAGCGAGTTGCAATTCTCAGTGATATTCTTGGCAATGAAGATCATCTAGGAGATATGGATTTCAAGGTCGCTGGTACAAGAGATGGAATTACCGCATTTCAAATGGATATAAAGATAAAAGGCATTTCCTTCGAAATTCTTGAGCAAGCGCTTCATCAAGCGAAAGAAGGTAGATTCTATATCCTTGATATTATGGCAAAGACAATAGATAAACCGCGTCCGGAAATTTCCCCCTTTGCGCCGCGTTTGCAAACTGTGAAAATTCCTGTTGATATGATTGGAGCTCTCATTGGCCCTGGTGGAAAAAACATTCGCCAAATTGTAAAAGATAGTGGAGCCGAGATCAATATCGATGACGATGGCACAGTTACAATTGCAGCCGTTGAGAAGGAATCTTCTGAGAAGGCATTAAATTATATTCAACGAATGACTGAAAATCCTGAAGTTGGCAAATCGTATAAAGCCACTGTAAAAAAGATAACGGACTTTGGAGCTTTTGTTGAAATTCTTCCCGGAAAAGAAGGATTGGTACACGTTTCTCAACTGGATGTAAATCGTGTGGAAAATGTAGGAGATATCCTTAAAGTCGGCGATGTTATTGATGTAAAACTTATGCACATTGACGATGAGGGAAAACTTAGCTTAAGTCGCAAGGCTCTTTTACCTGGCGGTGAAAATGCTGCAGAAGAAATTCGACGTTCCCAAGAAAAACGCAAAGCATCTTCTTCAACACATAAAAAAACATTTGACCACAAACAGCAACATCACTCAAAACGATAACGTCAATGGATATTACTATCCCGATTTCGGATGGGTTAAGCGGAACATACTCAGTACCTGGCGATAAATCTATTTCACATCGGGCATTAATTCTGAGCAGCATATCTTCAGGAGTGAGTAAAGTTGAAGATTGTTCTACCGCCGCAGATCCGCTTAGTACTAAACGTTGTTTAGAGATGTTAGGTGTACAGTTCGAAGGTAAAGCAAGTCGGCTTCGTGTCAATGGAAAAGGAATTCGTGGATTATCCAGACCGTCTCAAACGCTTGATGCTGGAAATTCAGGCACCACAATTCGTCTTTTATCCGGTGTGCTTGTAGGACAAAGTTTTCCGTCTTCAATTGCTGGAGATTCGTCATTGAATAAAAGGCCGATGAACCGGATAATCGATCCTCTTCGGAAAATGGGAGCAAAAATTGCAGGAACAGAATCTGGAACCGCGCCTTTGAGAATCGAACCTGTTCCAACATTACAAGCAATTACTTACGACATGCCTGTTGCAAGCGCTCAAGTTAAATCTGCAATTCTGCTTGCTGGTCTGTATGCCGATGGCATCACTACTGTTCGTGAGCAAGTGCTCACTCGTAATCATACCGAAAAAATGATGGGATTGACTTCACGACAAGAAAATGGTTCATGGATCGTTTCAGTTGAAGGTGGGAAGAAACTTGAACCTCAGCATTATATTGTTCCTGGAGATACATCTGCTGCTGCATTTTTAATGGTTGCAGCAGCGATAGTACCAAATTCTGATATTCTGATACACAACGTTGGACTTAATCCAACGCGAACAGCTCTTATTGATGTATTGAAATCTCTTGGCGCAAATATTCAAATTGAAAATCTACAAATAATCGGTGGGGAAGAAATTGGCGACATTCGTGTAAAAAGTTGCGGACTTCAAGGCGATCTGAAACTTCAAGGGGAAATTGTAGCTTCTGTAATTGATGAGATTCCAATATTAACTATTGCAGGACTTTTTTCAGGCGGTTCATT
>DAOOUW010000044.1:10527-14597 GCA_035390885.1 Bacteroidota bacterium
GCTGAATGTGTCGATATTTCATTTCCAGGATTTTGGGACTATCTTTGCAAGAGAACATAAGTTATAGATATATTATCTGATGTTTGAACTTATCGATTTCCATTTCATGTTGAATCCATCGTACAAATTCTAATCCGTACTTATTGAGAAAATATGTGATGTTGATTTTTCTTTCCTGCAAAGTTGAATCAGGGAGGAGCATGGTAATGGCGCGATCTAATTGTCGTAGAGCTGTTTCGTGCTGTCGGTCTTGTGCCGAATATATTTTTCCCTTTAGAATGGATAGACTGTGAAGCATACGCTCTATCGTGTGCGATAGAGCTGGAACTAAAGTTGGATCAATTTTTTCGATTCCATCCTTCAACGAAGATAAAGATTCCTCAATTGTTCCTGCGGTATTCGTAAAAAGTTCCTCAATCTTAAAATCTGAAATTTGTTCGACAATTTGTTTTTTTAGAAATTCTTTCTCCTTAAAAATATCAATGAATGAAAGATTATATTTTTGCAAAATTTCCTTTGGTCTCTCTTCCATAATCGTTACACTTGCACGAGGAAAAATAAGAGGCATTGGAATACCAAAATGAGAATACACTGGCTTGAATTGTGCGAAGTATGCTATTTCTGATGGACCTGCAACGTATGCGATTGTAGGGAAGAGAGCATCCTGACAAATTGGGCGAAGAACGACGTTTGGACTAAATAACTCTGGATTTGATTCCAGTAGTGACAATAGTTCATCAGAAGAATATTGTTGACGAGTGTTCCTGAGGAAAAAGCCATCATCTTTCGGTTCAATTGGATAGCGACCATTATTATAGTTGAGGAAAAGATTTACTGCTCGTGGTTTTACCTGTGCGTGGTAATTGTGTTCCAATAGCTCACTTTGAGAAATGACTAGTTGACATGTTTTGGGTTGTTCAAGTAATTCCTTTGAAAATATTGGTTTCATCAACTGTTTTGCTGTGCGATCTCTTGGATCAAAGAATATGATTCCTGAGTTTTCAAGTAAAACATTGTAAAGATGTACAAACCCTCTTGTAAAGGTCATTTCTGGCGAATAGGCATTATGGAGCAGTTCAAAAACTGAATGAGAGAATTCGGTTGGGAGTACTGTTGATTCCATATCCGTTAAAAATTTTTGGATTGTGTCATCGAAAGTAAGCGCACCAACCGAGCCAATATTTTTCTGTCCTTGAGCTTTCTGTAACTCATATTTTAAGGTAACAAACTCGCTTGATTTTGTAATAAGAGAAAGCGTAGTAGCCTCATCTATGTCATGATCTTCAGATTCAAGCCAGAATACTGGAACAAAATTGAAATTCGGAAATTGTTGCGAAAGCTGCTCTGATAGGAGAAGTGTGGTCAGAATTTTGTAAAGAGTGTATAGCGGTCCACCACATATTCCAACTTGTTGTCCGGTAACGACAGCAAAAGTAGTATCGTTGAGAAGTAAATCGATATTGGCGAGAGTACGAACTCCACACTGAAAATTTCGGTTTTGATTTAATAAGATTTGCACAAGTTTTGTCCGTTCGATCGGTCGAGAAGCAATAATATCAAAGAGAGATTGCCACGCTGCAGGATCCCGAAAATCGCCATTATAGAATGGTTCAACAGAATTATAATCTGTTACATAATGGACAAAGAGTTTTGATAACCCAATGTCGTCGTTTGGTAAATCCTTATATGATATCCATTGATGCATATTTCTTTCAGTTCTATTTATTGAAAAGTTAAAAGAACCCGTTTCATAAAAGGAAGTAAAATAGCTTTTGCTTTATTTGCAGATTCGGTTACCTCGCTATGCGATAATTTCGTCGGAGAAATGCCGGTGCCTAAATTTGAGATTAAGGATATTCCAGCTACTTTAATTCCAAGGTTAAGTGCAGTGTATATCTCTGGAACCGTGCTCATTCCAACTGCATCGGCGCCAATTCGTTTGAGCATTTGAATTTCTGCAGCCGTCTCATAAGATGGACCTTGTAACCAGCAATATGTACCATGTCTCAATGGAACTTTTTCTATCAAAGCACACTTTTCTAATTGGCTCACTAATTTTTTATCCGGGAAATTATTAGTCGATTTGCGATAGACCGTTGACGAAAATGAACTTTGCTTTCCAATGCTCATAAATGAGAGATTGATAATATCACGGATGAGCATGATATCGCCAGGTGCAAAATAAGAATTGATGCCTCCGGCTGCATTTGTAATGATCAGATATTTAATTCCTAATCTATATGCAAGTTGAATTGGCGCTATTACAGAATCCAGAGACCCGCTCTCGTAATAGTGAATTCGACCCTGAAAAATAATTAAAGGCGGTGATTTCTTTTTTTGTTCTTGAATGGCGCCTAGAATAATTTTCCCGTCATGTCCGACCACAGACGAACGAGGATATTTTGGAATTTCCGAAGAAGAGAAAACATATTTTGATTGCACTATATTCGATAGTTCCCCTAATCCTGAGCCTAAAATAATACCAATCTTTGGGGAAAAAGTAGTTTTTGACCGAATGTAGGTGAAAGCTTCGTTAAGTTCTCTTGCATTCATAAAAATTAACCTAACAAAATACCAGCGAGTGTTGCTGTCATTAAATTTGCTATAGTACCACCTAAAACTGCTTTTAAGCCCAGTGCAGAAATATCTTTTCTGCGTTCAGGCGCCATGGGACTAAGCCCCCCAATAAGAATTGCAATAGAACCAAAATTTGCAAATCCGCACAATGCATAAGTCGCCATGATTGTACCTTTTTCTGTAAGCAAACCGCCCTGTATCATCTTTGCCATATCAAGGAAGGCAACAAATTCGTTGAGCGCTACTTTTGTACCAATAAGACTGCCGAAATGAAGCGCATCCGCCCATGGTACTCCAATACAGTATGCAATGAATTGCAATATTATGCCAAATATAAGCTGAAGAGACAGTGGGCTATTGTATTGCTGCATTAACCACGCATTGATTCCTACTAAATTTCCAATCCAGATAAGTACATAGTTTAGGAGCGCTATTAAAGCAATAAATGCAATTAACATTGCAGCAACATTCAACGCTAGTTGTAAACCGTCGCCTGCACCGACAGCAGCAGCTTCGATGATGTTCGATGAATTTTTTTCGATTTTAATTTTTACAGTACCGCGTGTAACTGGTTCTTCAGTTTCTGGATAAAGAATTTTTGCAATGGCAAGAGATGCAGGAGCCGCCATAGTACTTGCAGCAAGAAGCTGAATTGCAAATTTGATCTGTGCTTCTTCAATCGGCAAGTGATTAATATTTGCATAAGCTTGACCAAGCATTTGTATATAACTTGCCATCACTCCGCCTGCAATCGTCGCCATACCGCCAATCATAATGGTTAAAAGCTCGGAGTTTGTCATTTTAGCAATATATGGGCGAATGAGTAATGGCGCTTCAGTTTGTCCGACAAAAATATTTGCTGTGTTCGAAAGAGATTCTGCTCCGCTTGTTCCCAATAGCTTTGCCATTACCCATGCCATTCCTTTTACTATGACTTGAAGAATTCCTAAAAAGTAGAGAATAGAAGTGATGGACGATATAAAAATAATTGTCGGAAGTACTTGAAATGCAAAAAATATTCCTAAACTTTCACTGCCATTATTTATTGCCAAACGACCAAAAACAAAAGATGCGCCTTCAATGGTAAAATGTAATAATTGGACAATAACAGCTCCCAGCCAATTCAGAATGTCTTTGGGTAGCGCTAAAGGATAAAAAATGGCGCGCAATTTTTCACCATAAAGAATAAAAATGGCAAAAAGGAATTGAATTCCAATTGCGGTAAAAACCATCTTCCATTTAATTAATCGCTTGTTGTTTGAAAAAAGATAGGCAATGAATAAAAGAAAAAAAACGCCGATAATTCCTCGAATGACAGACTCAATATTCATAGCTATTCATCTTTCGGTGGTTGATGACACTTTCTGCATCGGGCTTCGTATATATCTTTTGCACCGACGACAATTAAATCCTGTGATTTTGTTTTTCGTTGCGTCCTATCAGCAGGATTTCCACATACAGCACAGATAGCTAATGTTTTTGTAATATATTCG
>DAOOUW010000045.1:0-14379 GCA_035390885.1 Bacteroidota bacterium
TCGATTACTTTGACGATATAAAAATTAAAGTTGGGAATCTTAAGAAACCTTTTGGTACAGAGCAGTTTATCGAAACTGATGAGCGTGATCCAGTCGATCGAAGCTATGTCGAGCGTGAGCTTACAGAAATTGGCTACGGTGGACGATCTGTCATGATTATGGTTTATAATAAATACAAAAAGAAGCTGGAAAATAAATTGCCAGTTTCATACTACTGCTCTCTGTATAAAGATAATAGCAATGCCGCAGGCGTGATTTTACGAGGCGAATATTATAAAGATGTGTGGAATTTTGGAGCAGGATTGGTGGGACGTCATACGAGCGGTGTTGTAAATGTCGTAAATTTCGCTGCAAGCGCTGATGTATCGTATAATTCGAATACTTATGTTGGTTCTTTGGAAGTGTTGTATGCAGGCGATCCACTTGAAGAAATGCGCAGACGTGATTGGCAAATACCAAGGAAGAAAGTGTACGCATTAGGCGTAAATTCAACTCATAAATTGATTTTCGATACACAAAAAAAAGTAATTACTTCTATTCAACCATTTTTACTTTTAGGATGTTATGCGCCTGATACTCAGATGCTTGTGGACGCGCATACATTCCAAACCTTAATTGGTGTTAATTTTTACTTCGAACCGGATGTAAGACTTCGATTGAATGGCGATTTATTAATGCACAAGATACTCTACACAGATAAATATGATACGTATGATTCGCGAGTTACCGTGGAATTACAAGTGCGATTTTAAAAAGTTCCTATTGAGTCTTGTCCTTGCTTGGAGTTCCTTTTCGTGCTCTTCAATTGTTTCAAATGATGATGCAAGCAATACTCAGAAGGATTTTCCTACCGTAAATCTCTATATTGATGATGAAAATTATGCTTCGCTTCTTCAGCAAAAACTTCTAAACTATTACGTTCCAGCCATAATTGAATATTACGGTGCTTACCGCTCTGGCATAATTCGTCCTTATGGTTCAGGTTCGAGATATTATCCTGCTTGGTCATATCACATTCTTATAAAAGAAAAAGCGCCTGTAGGATCCTTTGTTTTAAGTTCACAAGTAAATGATAAGACAATGCTTCGTTCGATTCTGATGGTTACTTTATGCAATAAAGTAGGAGTTCGTACGCCAGATGTAGAACTTGTAACTGTAACGATTAACGGTGAATATCAACATCTCTACTTAAAGACTGATCGTATTGATGAATACTATTTTTCGAATCATGGTGAATCACTCGTGGAGTTAATTAAAGCGGGGAGTAGTTCTGTTTTTTTACTGAATGATCCGCGTTTTACACTCTTTTCTTTTGAGAAGCAGTACCCCGATGATGATAATCTTTCAGCCTTTGTTGAATTCCTCGATATGCTAAGTAAAGTATCAAAAGATTCGAGTGTTTGGAAAGAATTTGAAACTTCCTATTTAGATGTGCCGTCATATCTTACTTTCCATGCGCTGATGGTGATAACGAATAACAGAGATGGACTCACAAATAATTTTTTGCTTTATCGTCTTCAGGCGCGTTCTCCATACGAAATAATCACCCATGACTTTGATTCTGCCTTTGATGTTGATGGAGATATTGAACTGACCGGAGGAAATGAAATCATTAAAGCGCTTTCACAGAACGAGGAATGGAAAAAACAGTACTATTTGATTATGAAGGAGATAGCTGAAAAATACTTTACAGAGGAATTATTGTTTCCAATTATTGATGCCAACGCTCCAAAAATTCTTCAAGCATCTAAAACAGCAAGTTATTTCAATGAAAATTTATATTCTTATGAAGTGGATGCGTTAAAAAACTTTATTACAAGGCGTCGTGCTCTTGTTCTATCTAAATGTAATGCTGATTTAGCTCGGTAGTTTTTGGTCAAGAGTTTTTGAATTTGATTTGGAAAGAACTCTGATTATTTTTAAGGAAGGAATGCTCGGGAAATTTTAATAACGATAAAGATTGTCATTGCTGAATTTTTATAGCAATTTATCTTGCTGTGAAATATTTTTGTTTACGTTTCTTGCCTTTAGAAGCAATATTTGATATATTTTAACTGTTTTTGATGAGCCTGTTATGAAAATAACGGGCTTTCTTGTTCTTTATATGGTGGCCGTAGTTCAGTTGGTTAGAATGCCAGGTTGTGGCCCTGGATGTCGTGGGTTCGAATCCCACCGGTCACCCATCAGTGAATTTCGGATTAGCGAATAATTATTCGTTTAAATTTCTGTAAATAAAGTGAGTTTTATTGCCCCTATCGTCTAGAGGCCTAGGACACGAGCTTTTCAAGCTTGGAACACGAGTTCGAATCTCGTTGGGGGCACAATTCCTGCATTATCTTCCTTATAAAATCTCAAAAATTTTCTGGATAAAGAATAAAAGATTCTTTAAAAACTTTTGGTGCCATTGATCAAAGGGAACGAAGAGTCATAGAAAATCAATTCGGATTAAATAGCGATGGCGTAACAAGATGCCATTTGCTCAGACGGTAGAGGAGAGCAGTACGCAAACATCCCATTCCATACCGAATACTTCTACGAAAGTTAATTGAAGATGCATCCGGGAAATACCGAGCTGGACATGTGATTTCTCCAATTCTAAAACCCTTGTAAATAATTTGCGAAAGCAATTCATTGTCGAATACAAAATCATCTGAATTATTTTCGAATTTTACAGAAGTAAGTACTTCACGCGTAAAGGCTCTGTAACCAGTATGGTACTCGGACAATTTTGCACCAATAAGAAGGTTCTGAATGAATGTTAGGAAACGGTTGCTAATGTACTTGTAGAAAGGCATCCCACCTTTTAGAGCTTTGCCTCCTAAGATTCTAGAACCTAACACAACATCGTATTCTCCAGAAATGATAAGGTACGCCATTGCCGAAATAAGTCGTGGAGGATATTGATAATCTGGATGAAGCATAATAATTATATCTGCTCTGCGCTTCAATGCCTCATCGTAACATGTCTTTTGGTTTCCGCCATAGCCGGTGTTCTGCTTGTGAAGAATTGTAACAATATTAAGTCTTTGTGCAACAGCCACTGTTTCATCGTTACTTGCATCGTCAACAAGAATAATCTCATCCACGATATCCTTGGGAATTTCGCTGTACGTTCGTTCTAATGTTTTGGCAGCATTGTAAGCCGGAAGAACCACAACAATTTTTTTCCCTTGAATCACCTCACGATTCTCCTGTCAATATGGTCTCGTATTTTGTTTTGTGATTTTTACATCCTGTAATTGTGGGGCTGCAACGCGAATCTCAAACCGATATCCTGCCAGTGTTCCCATCGGATAGTAGGTAAAGTTCATCTGCCAGCAATGGAGGTCGCGCGTAATATCGAGAGATTGGATATAATGTTGTTTGGTAACAAAATCGTATGAGCCGCGTGTCTGAATCTTCCATTTTTCCGTTAAGTTAAATGAGAAGTCAATATTAGCGGATGAAGTTCGGCTTTTTTTTCGTGGATCGTTTTGGTACTGCGAAAAGGAGTAACTAACATACAAATTCCATGGAATGCTAAAATCTGCCTCTTCGCGTTCATAGAGCGTTTCATACTTGTTGTGTCCTTGCTGGAAGCGCATTCCACCTTTCGCTTGTTCTTGTTCATCAATTACCGATTGAGGAGTCGAACTCGAAGCTCGTTTCGATTCCTTTTGCTTGCCTTTTAAACTTGTTGAAATGCTAAAGGAAAAACTTTTTAGATCTGCAAACCGACGATCTGATGATAGGAGGAACGTGTTCACACGACTTCCGTAGCCATTATTAGCAACTGGATCAAATTTATAGAAAGTGTAACTTGCTGCGCCGCTTAGACTAATAATTGAGCCAATTGCTGTGCGATAATTTAGATTTAAGTCGTTAAAGTTCATCGAGTCTGCGGCAAAATTATAACTTGTTGCAACACTCAAATTGAGGAGCTGAATTTTATCTTCACTCTGTGAGCTGTCGTCTTTTTGTTTCTTAATTTCAAAAAGGTTTCCTACGCCCATCGATGCGAGAAGTTGATACTTTGGTATGTTCACCCCGTATATTTTTTTATTGTATGATAATGCGAGTGTTGGTGTTACAGTGTGCCGGAAAGCAGTAATGCCCAAAATGTTAGGTTGTGCAAGCCCATAGAAACGAGTGTTTGTACTGATCGCCGCGTTGAGATATCCGGCGGTTTCCCATTTTGAGGTATCGCTTCGTGTAATTGCGCTATCGATTTGAACCGGTGCTGAACCAGAGATTGCTCGCCGTGACTCGCTCCATGAAAGCGATGGAGAAATAGTAAAATGTCCGAGTTTTGGTGAAATGTTCATCGCAGCGCCTTGATCGAATGAGAGCGTTCGGATGTTACTAAACTCTTTAACGTCGGATTTCCACCCCTCGGCAGTAAAGGCGCTATCGAACATTTTCGATTGTTTTACATTATCGTTAGTAAATCTCGCCGAGTAATTCATCCCGAATAAATCGCCGAACGATTTGCTTTCGGAAGTCACATTTGATGTTCCACGTCGTTCTTTTTTGCTTTTGAAAGGATAGAACTGTGATTTTGTAAACGAGAGAGAAGGAAGTCGTTCGTTCACATCCTCCGTAATAAGATTCTGGTCACGATAGAATGAAAGAGACATTGAACGGTTTGATGATGGCCACGATTTTGAATACGTTGCATTTGAGACGATATTCTGTGCAAGGATTTCATTTATATTTGTGCTATAGTTTTTAAAAAACGTGGAGCTAGCAAACGTAAAATCAACGTCAAGATTCGACGTGGGACTGATAATTTGATTATGAGTGAGATGAGCATAATAATCTCTCTGTGAGATGCGATCGGGGTCAGAGGATTCGCCTTTTGAGAGACTTGTAATACGAGTGTTTAAATTCCCCTTAAGTACATCTCTAAGAGCATAGTTGACTTCCGTTTGGTCCATCCACTTTCCACGCGCATAGACGTCGAACATGGTTGCAATATCCCAATAATCGCTTGCTGCCCAATAGTAACCTAAATGGCTTAGATACCACCCATAGTCCATATCTCTACCGTACGCAGGCGAAATAATTCCAGAGGCTCTGCCGCCGTGACTTGGAAAAATTCCAAATGGAAGCGCAAAGATAGGCACATCGGATATGTACAAATAAACAGGTTCAGCTACAAGAATATCTCGAACATAAACTTTCATCTTTGGACTATCGAAATAGAAATGAGGTTGTGGAGCATCGCAGGTTGTGTATCGTCCGTTTGAAATGAATAATTCATCTCTTGAAATTTTTTTGATAGTCTCGCCTTCGTAGTAACCATTATCCATTTGTGTTGTGGCAAGCACGATTCTTCCTTTCTGTGTGCGGAAGTTATAATCAATGCGCTCGCCATAATATTTATCGCCGCCATCTTGGAGAATTGGTTTTCCAACAACCGAATCCTTATGAACAGTATCTTGAACGCCGTACGATGTTAACGTTGCAGTATCCCAATTGACATCGATTCTTTCTGATTTCAAATTGATTGTTTGATACTGCATTTCACATTCAGAGTAGAGGTACATATATCGAGTTTTGAGCGAGTACACGATGGAGTCTTTTGCAGAGTATACGATGACGGTGTCGATTCCGCCGCTCTTTGACGCTCGAGTGGTATCGGTTGCTGAAGTTTTAATTGTATCCTGTGTTTGAGCGATGAGTACAGCGCTAAACACGAACAGAAGGCAAAGTATGTTTCGAAAAATTCCAAGCATAATTTTATTTTATAAAGATAGAAAAAAAAGCGCTTAAGTGCATTGGAAGAAATTGCCTTTGGCTGAATGGCTCTTTATATTCTCCAGCGTGAATTTAATCAGACGATTTAATCAAAAATTTATCTTCCAAATGAGTGGATAAAATAGGAATTCTGGCAATGCTCATAAATTGTGAGGTGTAATATGGCTATTCGCATTTTTGTAACAGGTGGAACATTTGATAAAGAGTATAATGAATTAGATGGCACATTATTTTTCCAGAACACCCACGTGCCGGAAATGTTACAACTTGGACGTAATAAAGTCGAGGTAAAGCTACAAACGATTATGCTCATCGATAGTCTTGAAATGACTGATATTCATCGTCAACTTATTTGTGATGAATGCCGGAAATGTAAGGAGGATCGCATAGTCATTACTCATGGTACCGATACAATGGAAGTTACCGCTCAAGCGTTAGGCAGGGCGGAAGCGCCAAAAACCATTGTACTAACAGGCGCAATGGTGCCATATAAATTTGGAAGTTCCGATGGGCTCTTTAATTTAGGAAGCGCTTTGGCTTTTGTCCAACTATTACCGCCAGGAGTATATATAGCTATGAACGGACGATACTTCTCTTGGGATAATGTAAAAAAGAATAAGAAGTCAGGCATTTTTGAAGAACTGCATTAAACGTTGAGTAGCTTCTTAGCTTTTGTAAGGAATAATTATTGAAGTTTAGTACATAAAAAAGGGATTTTCCATATTTATTGAAAATCCCTTTTTTATTTTTACCCTCTGAGAGCTCCGCGGGTAGGGCTCGAACCTACAACCCTCCGGTTAACAGCCGGATGCTCCACCATTGAGCTACCGCGGAATGGCTTCACTTTCAAAACACTATTATAAATATATTTTCAAATCACTCAAAAATCAAGTTGGTCTTTGAAAAAACTTCTTTTCATCGTAATGACGGGATTTGTTCAATTCTTGACAATCACTTCAGTTTTGACTATCATACTTACCGAAAGAAGGAAATGAACGATGAAAAGATTTATTCCAATAGTATGTATGATTATTATTTTTAGCTATGGAGCTTCAGCTCAGTATAAATCGCAAGCGCGAGAACAACAGTCTGTCATTCCAGCAATATCACGTACTACAAATAGCAGTCTTCTTTTCGGCTGGTTTGATGTCAATCGGTTATTTATGCATCAGAGCTATACACTTAGTTACTCGACTTTTGGCGGTGGCAACGGATTATCTTTGGGAGTGTATACGAACAGTTTACTCTATCAAATTTCAGATCCGTTATCGCTTCAATTTGATGTGAGTCTTGTTCATTCCCCTTTTGCATCATCATCTACAAGCAATTATGCAAAATCGATTTCTGGAATTCATTTATCCCGCGCTCAACTTACATATAAACCATCGGATTCATTCTTGTTACAAATTCAATATCGTCAATTACCGACGTATTTGTTAAATTCATCCTCGATGTTCGATAGTATGGTTGGAATTCCTTACGTCTCTGGAAGAGAAGAAAAACCTTAAACGATGCTGTATGTTATATATCGTTGTTGGTGTCTTTGTCAATCCTTATACAGTTCCTTTTCCATTGTATCTTATAGGATCTTTAAGATGACTTTTGCAGTCAAGTGCAATGGACAGATTGATTACGTATGAATGTATGAAAATTAAAAAAGATAGACATAAATCAAGAATCTTTGTTTTAATTTTATCTCTTGTTGGAATTTTTGTATTTGGAATTATTGTGTATGTTTTTGCTAATAAGGAACATACTTCATCTTCTATAGAGCGACATTCGTCATCGCTTATTGAAGCAACTTCAGCGCCAGAAATTGAAGTACTCGATGCGACAGGAATTAGTAAGTATGCGGTGTCTGTTGTCTATTCTCTTCGTTCGCGTGGGTATGACGTTGTCGAATTTAGGAGATTGGTTGATGAGCCTATTGATATGTCGCATATCATTGTTTACAATAATCGGATGAAGGAAGCGCAAGCCATTGCTGCACTATTGGACATTTCGTCCTCACGGGTCTTTCAGGTAGAAAAATCAAAAGCAGATGTTGATATTTCCATTGTTTTAGGAAAAGATTGTAAGAAAAACAAAATCAAATGAGGAGATAAATTTGACATCTCGAATGTTGTCGAAACGCGTCGCTGAACTTATGTTTTCAAAAAAAGCGACAGATGTAGTTGTACTTGATTTACGAAATCTTACTAGCATAACAGATTATTTTGTCATTTGTTCGGCGGATTCAGATACTCAGGTGAAGGCTATCGCCGATGCAATACAGGATGGAATGGAGAAGGAAGGCGTTTCTCTTTACCATATAGAAGGTTCGCAAGCGCTTATGTGGGTTGTGCTCGATTACGTTGATGTTGTTGCTCACATTTTTTATCGTGAGGCAAGAACATTTTATAATCTCGAAAGACTTTGGAGCGATGCAAAACGAGTTAATATAAAAGATCCAGCTGAACGTAAAAAGGAATTGGAAAAGAAATCAACGAGGAAAAGCTCAAAGACGATATGACACAAAACGGATACTTGCGGAATATAGTAACAGAAGCATTACATAAAACATCGTATGACAATGATGAACGATTAACATTTGAAAAGCCAAAGCTTGAAGTCCATGGTGATGCAACTACGAATATCGCGATGGCGCTTGGGAAAAAATTAAAGAAAAATCCTCGTGCCATCGCACAAGAATTGGTTTCTGCTCTAACGTTTGATCCGCATATTATTGAGAAAATTGAAATTGCTGGTCCAGGATTTATCAATTTTACTTTTACAAATGAATTCTTCTGCAATCAATTGCGGGAGATTTTAGATGCGGGTGGAAATTTTGGCAAAACAGCATCTGGTTCAGGGAAGAAAGCACAGGTTGAGTATGTCAGTGCAAATCCAACAGGTCCTTTGAGTGTTGGGCATGGTCGGCAAGCAGCTATTGGAGATACAATTGCAAATCTTCTTCAATGGATTGGTTACGATGTTACTCGAGAATATTACTATAATAATGCCGGTCGCCAAATGCGAGTTCTTGCTGAATCTACATACGCGCGATATCGTCAATTATTCGATCCATCGTTCCCTTTTCCTGAAGATGGATATCAGGGCGACTACATTCGTACGATAGCAGAGGGATTAAAACAGGAACGAGGGGATTCACTCTTAGCGATGAATAATGACGATGCTTTGACGATTTGTAAAGCATTTGCAGAAGAAAAACTCTTTATTTCTATCCGGACAGTGTTAGCGAAGATGAGAGTTCATCATGATGTATTTTACAATGAAGACTCGTTGTATAAAGAAGGGAAAATTCAGGAAGTGATTGATGAACTTCGGAAGAGAAACTTAGTGTATGAGAAAGATGGAGCTTTGTGGTTTAAGGCAACAGAATTAGGATTGGAGCAAGATCGTGTCATTGTGAAATCAACAGGTGAGCCAACATATCGTTTGCCCGATATTGCGTACCATCGAGAAAAATTTCGTCGCGGCTTTGACCTCATTGTCGATATTTTTGGCGCTGATCATATTGCTACGTTCCCCGATGTACTCGCTGCTCTCAAAGCGCTTGGATATGATGCTGATAAAGTGAAAGTCGTCATTCATCAATTTGTTACTCTTCTTCGCGATGGAGAACAGGTAAAAATGTCGAAGAGGCTTGCCAACTTTGTAACGTTGGATGAACTGATTGATGAAGTAGGACCCGATGCGGTTCGTTTTTTCTTTCTTATGCGTTCCATTTCGAGTCATCTGGAATTTGATCTCAATCTTGCGAAAGAGCAGTCGGAAAAAAATCCTGTGTACTATGTTCAGTATGCCCATGCTCGTATTGCAAGTATCATTCGATTTGCGCAACGGGAAGGAATGTCTCTCGAATCTAAAGAAATAGAGTATTCTTTGCTTACTATAGCATCTGAAGTTGCTCTTATTAAGTTGCTTCTGAATTTTCCAGATGTCGTTGAATCTACTGCGCTTGCCTTCGAGCCACATCGAATTACCACCTATCTTCACGATGTTGCGGAGGCATTCCATAAGTTTTATCAGGAATCACGAGTTGTAATACAAGATAAAAAACTATCTTCAGCCCGATTAGCGCTGTGTACCGCAACGAAGATTGTTATTGCCAATGGATGCTCAATTCTCGGAATCACAGCTCCAGAGCAAATGTAATTGACAAATGAATGAAAAATTGTTTATATTCGTTTATTGAATTTAAAGGAAGGAAACAAAAACCGCTAAAATTGTTACCGCTGTACATCTACAAAGAGTACGCAATTCAATGTGAGCCGCTTTATTTAGCTGGCTTGTCAATGAATTTCCAATAATTTATTTTATAGGATGTGCTTATGCAATTCAAAGAAGGGACCATTGAAGGCGCGGTTCTAAAGTCATATAAAAAAAATGTTGATCATCGTGGTTGGCTGGTAGAACTTTTCAGGCACGACGAGCTTCAGGAATCTTGCTATCCAGTAATGGCGTATGTATCATCCACTTTACCTGGAATTGCTCGAGGTCCTCACGAACATATCAACCAAACAGATTTCTTTGGATTTGTTGGTCCTTCTACTTTTAGAGTTTATTTATGGGATAATCGGAAAGACTCTCGAACTTTTGGAAATAAAATGGTATTCGAAGCAGGAGAGAATAACCCAATGGCTGTGATAATTCCGCCGGGAGTTGTACACGCTTACAAAAATATTGGCTCGGAGAGTGGTTGGGTTTTCAATGCCCCTAATCGGCTCTATGCAGGAAAGGGAAAGAAAGAAAAAGTCGATGAAATTCGTCATGAAGATGAAGCTAATTCCCCATTTATTTTGGACTAGAAGATGAATATTCTGGTTACAGGCGGCGCGGGTTTTATTGGCAACAATTTTATTCGGATGATGATAAAAAAATATCCGAATTATTTTGTTCTCAATGTTGATAAACTTACCTATGCGGGAAATTTAGAAAATCTCTCCGATGTTCAATCATTTCCTAATTATGCATTTGAACGTATTGATATATGTGATCGGGAGTCTATCGAGAAATGTATTCGCAATTACAAAATAGATGCGATTGTACATTTTGCAGCTGAATCCCATGTTGATAGAAGTATTTTGGGAGCATCCGATTTTGTGCGTACTAATATTGTAGGAACAAGTGTGTTGCTCGATGTAGCGAAGGAGAACAATATTAAAAGATTTCTCCAGGTTTCCACGGATGAAGTATACGGTTCATTGGGACCTACAGGATATTTTACAGAAGAAACGCCACTGCATCCAAATAGTCCATACTCTGCGAGTAAAGCTTCTGCTGATATGCTTACGTTGGCGTTCTATCATACTCATCAATTGCCGGTTATTGTTACGCGATGTTCGAACAATTACGGTCATTACCAATTTCCCGAAAAACTCATTCCGTTGATGATCATCAATGCATTGAATGACACGCCCTTGCCGGTCTATGGCGATGGAATGAATGTGCGCGATTGGCTCCATGTTGCAGATCACTGTGCTGCATTAGATATTGTGCTTCACAAAGGAAGGGAAGGAGAAATTTATAATATTGGTGGAAATAATGAAAAGACGAACATCGAAATTGTTAAACTTATACTTCGTTACCTTGGGAAACCAGAATCCTTAATAACGTTTGTCAAAGATAGACCCGGGCACGATCGACGATATGCGATAGATTCTTCAAAGATAAGGAACGAACTCGGGTGGCAACCAAAGTATACTTTTGAACAAGGTATAGCAGAAACAATTAATTGGTACGTTTCAAATCAAGAATGGTGGAAACGAATCATCTCTGGTAAATACCAAGAATATTATAAAATAATGTACGAAAATCGTTAAGAGGGACACAGCGATGGATTTTTCATGCACTTCAATTCATATTAACTTATGGAAAGCATTTTATGTGATTATTCTATGTACTTTCCTCTCATTACATTTAGTTGCCCAAACCGATACAAAGGGACAAGCTTCAATAGTACCATCGTCAACTTCAATGGCGATCAGTGTAACTATAGGGGGGGATTTTATTACTAATGGGACATTCCCTGCCTTGTTAACTGAAAGAGTAGATCAATTTATCACAAGGATTTACGAGCAGAAGAGAGCAGAGGAATTAGAATTAGCGAAGCTTGGTATAGAAATAAAAGGGGAGGGAAAGAGGACGAGAGAGAAAGAAAATATGATGTTCCAGAATTACGCGCTACGTGGGATTATCTTGAAAAGAAATTCGGGCGAGCAAAGTCTTATTGATATTGACAAGTTTCGTTTAACCGGTGATTTTAAGTACAATCCGTACTTAAAAAATGATGACATTTTAATCTTTCCGCAATATGATAAAGACAATACTTTCTCAGTTGAAGGTGCTGTCAATAATCCTGGAACATTTCAATTTGTTGAAGGAGACAAAATTGAAGATGGGCTTCTCTTTGCTCGTGGAATCGATCCATTATATGAAAATGCCGACAAATTGGAAATTTATCGATTGACGTATGATGGGAGACTGGATACTGTAATTAGAATGCCCCTTGATAAACAATATCCACTAAAGAGAGGCGATAGGGTTCGTTTTGTAGCAACTGAACCGTTACGCAAAAATTATAGAGCATTTGTCGATGGTGAAGTCATGCAGCCAGGCGTTGCCTTTGTAACCAAAGAAGGACTTCCTTTGTTCAAAGTGTTGGAGCAAGTCGGCGGACTCCGTGAGGATGCAGACCTTTCTCGGGCTGAGCTTATACGTGGCGGCAATGTATTTCAGTCAATTTATTATGGGTCAGAATTTGAAAGGATGATGATGCAGCGAATGGCTCCAATCAAAGCAGAAGACTCTTTGACTTTTCTAGTAGATAATGTTTTGAGAACAACGCGAGGAGCATGGGCGCAAAATTTAGAGGGATTAAAATCAGAGCGAATTGATTCACTCACTATTTTAGTCAGGGATGGAGATTATTTATTTATCCCGCAGAAAATTGATTTTGTGTATGTATTTGGTCAAGTAAATAATTTTGGATACATCAAGTACATTCCCGGAAAAGATTATTCATACTACATTACACAAGCTGGAGGTATTGGCGCTACCGCGAAAAAAGATATTTATATCATTAAAAATAGAACAAGAGCTTGGTACTTAGCGAGCAAAAGTAATACCGAAATAGAACCAGGTGATTATATTTGGGTGCCAAAAAAGCCTGTTAAAGATTTTGATTACTATTTGCAACGGGTAGCATATATTGGAAGTATTGTTACAGGGATTGTAACGACAGCATTATTGATTGTACAAGTAACGAAATAAATGATACTTTAAAGGATATTTATGGATACATATAAAAATCAACCGAAATCGTTTAGTGACTACATGTACATACTATTCAAGTGGCGTAAGTTTATCTTTATTAATTTGTTGGTAGTGGGGATTATTAGCATACTAATTGCCTTTTTACTTAGGAAAGAATATAGAGCTGTAGCAACGGTGATGATTGCTCCTGAAAGCCAAATGAATTTTGGTGGATTGACAAGTGTATTAGGCGGTGGAAAGTCTACTATGGCTGCTCTAGGAGCAAAAGCATTTGGTGTCTCAAACATATCTGAGGATATATTATTAGGTATTATGAATAGCAGAACCGCTCTGGTGAAAGTTATTCAAGAATTTAATCTCATGGATTACTACAAGATTAAGGATCAGAATTTTGATAAGGCATTGAAAGCATTTCAAGCAGATTTTTCTGCAGATGTCAATGAACATGGAATGATAGAGGTACGTATTGTCCATAAGAACCCTAAAATTGCTGCTGATATTGCTAATTATCTTGTACGAATTACTGATAGCCTGAATATTGTCTATAATATGGAACAATCGAGAAGCAATAGACTTTTTCTAGAGAAAAGATATAATCAGAATGTAGAAGATTTGCGGAAAGCAGAAGAAGAACTTTATAAGTTTCAAAAGAAATATGGAATAGTGGCTGTTCCTGAGCAATTAGAAGTGTCGGTGAAAGCGGCGGCAGAAATTGAGGGAATGCTAACCAAAAAAGAAATCGAAGCATATTTTATAAAACAACAATTTGGGGAAAACTCTCCTCAATACCAGGGAGTTGCAGCAGAGCTTGAAGTTTTGAGGAAGAAAGTTCAAGAATTAAAAAATTCTTCCAATCTCAGTTCACAATCGAATGTATTTTTCGCCTTTAAGCAAATGCCTGAAATAGCAATTCAATATCTGCGTACCTACAGGGACGTGCAAATTCAACAAGCTATTTTAGAAGTTGTATTGCCAATGTATGAGCAAGCTAAAGTGGAAGAACAAAAGAGCATCCCGTCATTATTGTTAATTGATAAAGCAACCCCTCCTCAATTAAAGTATAGCCCGAAACGATCCATTATCGTTCTGGGTACATTATTCCTTGCTCTTTTTATAATGATACCATTTGTCTTTGTAGGTGAGAAATATCTTCTTATTGAGCAATTTTCAAATCCTCTTCAAGAACGGTTTGCATCATTTATTATCAAGTTGAAAAATATATACCATTTTTAAAGATTTTATGGGTGCACTTTTAGCTGCAATATTCACATTATTGGGGATCTATGTAGGTAAGAAAATCTTTAGAATGTGGATGAACCATCTTACAATATACTCTGTCGTTATGGGTGGATTAGTGTTTTT
>DAOOUW010000046.1:0-14247 GCA_035390885.1 Bacteroidota bacterium
CAAAATTCTGTGGCGTTTCAATAAATGAATCATCGCTCATGGTTCCAATAAAATCTGTAAGTGGAATCGTTGGTGGTGGAAAAAATATAGTATGGGAAGATTATTTCTGCGATGTATGTCAAAAAGAAGATTGTCTTCAGCGTATATCAAAAATGAACGAAAGGAACAAATATGACAGAGCAACAATGGAACACTCTTAAAAATGTTATTGCAGGAAAAAATGTTTCCCCTTTGCCGGTTGGATTCATAATTGATTCACCATGGCTCCCCAATTGGTGTGGCAAAACGTTTATAGATTACTTCTCGAACGATCAAACATGGCTCGAAGCCAATCTTAAAGTTGTACAAACATTCCCTGAAGTAATGTTTTTACCAGGATTCTGGTCGGAATATGGTATGTGCACCGAACCTTCTTCTTTTGGCGTTCGCTGTCATTTCCCTCAGAATGAATTCCCCTATCCCTTCAAAATTATCGATTCCACTGACGATATCGATTCTTTAATTACTCCCGATCCTTCAACCGATGGACTCTTGCCTTTTGTACTCAATCGCCTAAAACTTGCTCGACCTGCAATCGAAGACGCGGGACATTCTATTCGCTTTGCTGTAGCACGCGGACCTCTCAACATTGCCAGCTACTTGATGGGTTCAACAGAATTTCTAACAACAATGATGATGATGCCTGATAAAGCTCACACTCTAATGAAAAAAATTACGACCTTTCTTAAAAATTGGCTTCAACTACAGGCAGAAACATTCCCAACAATTGATGGAATTTTTCTCCTGGATGATATTATTGGATTTATGGGCGAACCTGAATTTCGCGAATTTGGATTACCATACTTCCAGGAACTTTACAGCCTTCCTGTAACTGTAAAATTTCTTCATAACGATGCGCAATGTAGAGTCTCTGCGCCAATTCTTCCTGAAATGGGCGTGAACCTTTTCAATATGGGATTCGATATTCCTTTAAAAGAACTTCAACAGATAACTCAGAAAAAAGTTACGTTGCTTGGTAATCTTCCTCCTCGTGATGTGCTGGCAGCCGCTACACCTCAAGGTGTATATGAAGCTACTACCGCTATGCTGAAGGCTCTCGACGATACATCTCATCTTATCGTCTCTTGCGGTGGAGGTATGCCGCCAGGCGTAACAACGGAGAATATCAAATCCTTTGTTGAGGCTGTAAAGAACTTCAAACATTAACCTGAATAAAAATGTTAAATAGAACAACACACATTATAATTCTTACGTTGGTATTTACAATTTTACTTCAAGCTCAGCAAAAGTCCGAAGTCGAATCGAAAGTTCGCCTTATCGCCGATTCGATTCTTGCCAAAACAACATTTTCTTTCCATGATGCCTCTAACGGAGATTATTATAACTCTCTTAATAACGTGCCAGGCTCCGCTCGATTAGTCCTCGATAGTCCCTACAACGATTGGCGATATTGGAATGGCGTCCTCAATATTGCAATGATAGAATTGAGCAATGCGCTTCACGAACCGAAATATAAAGACTTTGCGAAAGCGAACGTGCAATTCTGTTTCGATTCAGCGCCATACTTTGCAAAGCGCTATAACAAAGAAGATAAATGGTCATATCCATTTGCTCAGTTCTTTATAATGGAGGAACTCGACGATTGTGGTGCAATGGGAGCAAGCGTAATAGAAGTATTTAAAATCGAATCGCAGGCACGATTGAAACAATACATCGATACTGCTGCATATCACATAGTAAAAAAACAGACTCGTTTGGAAGATGGTACGCTTGTACGAACATTTCCGGTTCGTTATACTCTCTGGGCTGATGATTTGTATATGAGTGTGGTATTTCTTTCACGGATGGGAGCATTGACGCACGAGCAAAAGTATTTCGATATTGCAGCGCAGCAAGTAATAAATTTTCATAAGTACTTGAGAACAAAAGATGGGATTATGGTTCACAATTGGTATTCTGATAATCAAAGGCAGGGAGTTGCTTGCTGGGGACGCGCAAACGGTTGGGCAATTCTTGCTCAAATTGATTTACTCGAACGAATACCCAAAAATCATCCACAACGCTCAACGTTACTCAAGCTTTTTCAAGATCATCTCCTGAACATAGCGCGTTTTCAAGACGAAAATGGTCTATGGCATCAACTGCTCGATAAGCCTGATTCATTCGAGGAAACTTCCTGTTCTGCAATGTTTACGTATGCATTTGCAAAGGCAGTTACACTTGGAATTCTTCCTCAGCGGTATGCATCCGTGGCTATGGAAGGATGGAAAGGAATCGCTACAAGAATACAAAGCGATGGAACCGTACTTGGCGTCTGCACTGGAACCGTTGTGAGTGATAATGTAGTAGACTATTATAAACGGCCGACGCCAGTGAACGATGTCCACGGAATTGGAACTATTGTGCTGGCGGGAAGCGCTGTCTTAGAATTATTAGAGCAGGAAACAGCCAGAACAGAATAAAAGATGAGGCTTCACATCAGTTGTATGATTCATCGCTTTTACAAATTATAAAATGGAAACAGTTCTATGGCAGAAAATTTAATCTATTCACTCGCTGAAAATGCTTATAAAAATAATCGACGTCTTGTTGCTCCGCTAGTCGGTTTTCCAGGATTGAATCTCTATCCCTCGACAATCAAGCTTGCGCAACAGAACTCGGGCGAGCAGATTAAAGTACTGCAAGCAATCGAGCGCGAATTCCATCCCGATGTTATGTTTCCGCTCATGGATTTATCCGTCGAAGCTAATGCTCTTGGACAGTACACCGTGTTCCCTGTCGATGATTCTGCTACTGTTGAGCAGCTAGTAAAATTCACAGAAGAAGATCTCGAACGATTGCAATCAATATCGCTTGCATCGGACACCAGAGCGCAAGGATACATTGCAACAATTTCCCTTATGAAGAAAACTTTACCATCGTCAGTTTCCATTGGATGTTATGTTTCTGGTCCATACACATTAACAGGATTGCTCATTGGTGCAAGCATTGCCGCAACATACACAATTCTCAATCCAAAATTACTGCATAGTTTTTGTAAAGTTTCAGCAGAGAAAATCGCTGAGTATGCAAAAGAACTTGTCAGGGCAGGAGCGGAAACTGTATGTTTCCTTGAGCCAAGCGGCGTAATGCTGGGACCGGAACAATTCAGAGAGTTTTCTGCAAACTACATACGCCAGATTCATGAAGAGATTGGCGCTTCGATTCCTGCAATTTATCATGTCTGTGGAAACTCGATGCACCTTATACACGAAATGTGCAACGCGGGCGTGCAAGCACTCAGTCTTGATTCACGGGAAGCCGGCGTCGACCTTCGCTCTGTTGCAGAATCTTTACCAAAAGATGTTGTCCTTATCGGAAATTTATGTCCAACAGGAAGCATCCTTACCGGCGCTCCCAGCGATGTGAAAGCTGAAGTTGATGAGCTTCTGCGCCTGATGGATCCTTTCCCAAATTTCATTCTCAGTACTGGCTGCGATTTACCGAAGCAAACTCCAATTGAAAACATCAAAGCATTTATGGACGCTGGTCGAGCTCATCGAATTATTCGA
This sequence comes from Bacteroidota bacterium, assembly GCA_035390885.1. Classification (GTDB taxonomy): domain Bacteria; phylum Bacteroidota; class Ignavibacteria; order UBA10030; family UBA10030; genus JAOAFT01. Next base: position 3,552 of record DAOOUW010000046.1, read on the forward strand.
TAACTGCGCTTGCTTCCATTTCTTTTCGTGCGTATGTTTTTCTGCAAATATTTCTAAACGGTAATCAAAATGAAAGGAATTTATATGAAATACGGAAAGTATGCGCTTGTACTGTTATTTGCCATCAACGCATTTGCTCAACAACCAGAGCGACGTGATAGAGTAATTTTTATAGAGCCGCAGAAAGATTTTTTCGATTCGATTCAAACAAGTCTTGCACAATTCTATAAAAAAGAACCGACTCCTCAAAAACAGATGTACGTTGATTTCAGCGCCTTCAACCCGCCAAAGGAAATGTCTGAATTTACATCGCAATGGCACACTCCTCCAGTTTCACAAGGATACTCAGGAATGTGCTGGTGTTTTTCGACAACATCTTTCTTTGAATCTGAAATTTATCGCCTCTCAAAACAAAAAGTTAAACTCTCGGAACTATACACGGTATACTGGGAATACGTTGAAAAAGCTCGAGGCTTTGTCAACGCACGCGGCAAACAGGAATTCGGCGAAGGTTCTGAGTGCGATGCTGTTGTGCGTGTATGGAAAAAATACGGCATCGTGCCAGCAGAATCGTATAAAGGTTTGAAAGATGGTCAGCCGTTTCACGATCATCGAGCGCTCTTTGGCGAACTCTCGGCGTATTTACAATCTGTAAAGGCAACAAACGCATGGAATGAAGATGCTGTGGAAGCAACAGTAAAAGCAATTCTCAACCATTATCTCGGCGAGCCGCCGACAGTTGTAACCGTAAATGGAAAAAATTATTCGCCCAAAGAATATCTCGCAAAAGTTCTAAAGCTCAATCTTGATGATTACATTCAATTGACATCGCTCAGCGATCGGAATTACTATGAATACACCGAATACGATGTGCCGGATAACTGGTGGCACAGCAAAGCGTATTTCAATGTTCCCTTAGATGATTTTATGAATTCCATCAAACAATCGATTCGTTCCGGCTACAGTATTGTCATCGGCGGCGATGTTACAGAACCGGGCATCTATGGCAAAGCTGGAATCGCGGTTGTTCCGACTTTCGACATACCACCTTCCTATATTGATGAGCATTCACAAATATTCCGATTCAAGAATGGCACAACCGGCGATGACCATGGAATTCATCTTGTTGGCTATGCCGAGAAAGATGGAAAAGATTGGTATCTCATTAAGGATTCCGGCGCTGGTTCACGAGATAATTCACATCCAGGTTACTACTTTTACCACGAAGATTTCGTAAAACTGAAAATGCTAACGCTGATGGTACATAAATCCGCCCTACCGGAAATTGTAAAGAGGATTGAAAAGTAAATTCTGGAAGAAAATTGAGATTCAATAATATTGCGTTGCAATGGGAAATTTTAGGAATTGACACAAGAAAAATTTTTTCTCGCAGATTGCGCGGATAACCGCAGATTATGCTTTAGAAACTCTCAAAGATGGTTGCCTCGATACGCTCTTCGAGCTACTTGACAGCCGGTAGTCTTGACGGTGGATGAGATAGGCGAAACACCTAATTGGTTTTTGATTTAAGGATATCTCCATATTGAGTCAGTAAAAAACCAAGAGAAAAGGGTATTGATTTTTTGAGATAAAACATATTTTATACGGTACCGCTTGTGCATATCAATTCATTCCACAAGAGCCACAGCAACAATCGTTGGAATCGCAGCTGCAGCTATCGTTAAATTCTGAGCTGGAATTCGAAAAAGAAATCGATGGAGCAGAAATAAGTTTCGTATAATTCTTAGAACCACATTTCGGACAAAGAATATCTTCGATCATTTCTTTCCCTTTGTGAAATACATCAAAATGATTATTACAATCTTTACATCGGTAATCATAAATTGGCATAGGTTCACTCCTTAATATTTTTGCTTTTATTAATTGACGCAACAAATTGCAAAAGGATTCAAACTGAAAAAGGGCACCTACATTTTCGTGCAGTATGCCCTTTAGTTTATGAGAGTACAGTATAACTATGGACGCTGAGGAGGTAGCGGTTTATTTTCTTCATTCAAACGTTCAGCTTTTCTCATTTTCTCACCTTGTTTGCATGGTTCAGGCTTCATTTTATCGCAATTCATTGTACGATCCAGGCGATACTGCTTCCATTCTTTCTGTTGTTCTGGCGTCAAAACTTTATTGATCGCTTCCCACTGATCGAGTCTTTTTAATTTTAAAGTAACAGAGAGGTCTGAAATTTCTCGCATCTTCTTCTCTACAAGAGCTCTATTATATTTTTCTACCGATAAAAGCTCTCGTAGATCTATTCGAGCTTTAGCAATGCTGGCACGCAAGTCAATAACATCTTTCTCATATTGAACACGAAGTTTAGAAATTTGTGCCTGCTGATCGTTTGTCAGATTAAGACGATTCAGGCAGGATTGCGGATCATCGCCGCGTCTGGGTTGTGCATTCATACTTCCAACAGCTATAAATGCCACTGCAAAAAGAGCTATCAGCATATTTTTCGTCTTCATTTATATTCTCCTCCATTTTATAATGAATGATTTAGTGAATTCATATAATTAGAGTATAAAAAGAATTGGATGGTTTAACGGCTGTGCAAAAATAATTGGAAAGAATTTGTGTGCAGAATAATTTTTTCGATAAGAGTATGAAGATTTATTTTTGATCTGGTTGGAATTTATCTACTTCCTCGAGAATTGTCTTTACAATATCTTCTTCTTTCACTCGCTTAATCATTTGTCCTTTGCGGTAGAGAATTCCTACGCCTTTCCCTGCGGCAATACCAATATCTGCTGCGCTTGCTTCACCAGGACCATTCACAACGCATCCGAGAACAGCAATCGTAATTGGTTTCTTTACGGCTGAAAGCTTCTCTTCTAATTCTTTCATTATCTTAAATAGATCGACTTCAAGACGCCCGCAGGTTGGACAAGATATAAGTTCTACCGAGCGAGTTGCAAGATTTAACGAGCGAAGAATTTCTTTTCCAACCTCAACTTCTTTAATCGGATCGTCCGTCAACGAGACTCGAATCGTGTCGCCAATTCCTTCTGCAAGCAAAGTTCCAATGCCAACGGCAGATTTAATCGTTCCTGAACGAGCAGGTCCGGCTTCTGTAACTCCAAGATGAAGCGGAATATCCGTGCGATTTGCCACGAGACGATATGCTTCAATCATCAGTTTTGTGTCTGTTGACTTTACAGAGATTATAATGTCATGGAAATTTAATTCATCACAAATTTCTACATGCCGCATTGCGCTTTCGTACAATGCCTCGGCGGTGGGATAACCGTACTTCTGAAGTATATCTTCTCCGAGCGAACCAGAATTTACACCAATGCGAATAGGTATTCCTCTTCCTTTAGCAGCGGTCAGCACTTCACGAATTCTCTCTTTCGAACCAATATTCCCTGGATTTATTCTAACTTTTGCTACACCACCTTCAATTGCCTTGAGAGCAAAAACATGGTTGAAATGAATATCTGCAACAATTGGAACAGGCGATTGCTTCACTATCTGTGAAATTGCCTCTGCAGCTTCCTTATCATTGACTGTTACGCGAACAATATCAGCGCCCGCATCTGCAGCTGCGCAAATTTGAGCAACGGTCGCACTCACATTTTCCGTCTTCGTCTTCGTCATTGTCTGAACAGAAATTGGCGCATCTCCCCCAATCTTCACATTCCCAACATTCACCTGACGCGTTTTCCGCCTTCCAATGTTATACAGAGAATTTGAAGAATTTGTCATAAGAATTACAAAGTTTTCCTTTTTAAGATAGAGCGACTGTAATGGAATTAGTTCATTCGCTTACTGGCTTCGAAAAGAATTTTCTTTTCTTCTTCTGTAAGACTCTGGTAACCGCTTTGACTAATTTTATCGAGGATAGCATCGATACGTTCTTGAAGATCATCGCCATCGTGTTTGGTTGGTTCATACGTTTTCGAGTCGCTGATGTCGAAGACTTTTGCATCGACGATGGTTGGTTGTTCTTCTGTTCGTTTCTTACTTGTCCATCGAGAAGCAAAAGAACGTTTCGTGTGAAAGTGAACGCTGTGATGACGATCGTATAATAAAAAAAGGTAACCAGCAAGCGCTCCGCCAAGATGTGCAAGATGCGCTACATTACTCGGTCCACCAATCGATAGCACACCAAGTGCAATGAGGAAAATAATAAAGTATTTTACTTTTATCGGAATTAGGAAATAAATATAGACATATCGATCGGGGAAAAAGAATGCGAACGCAACCATAATTCCATAGATAGCACCCGACGCTCCTATTGTAGGTCCCATAACAGGCGCAAAGAGCGGTGAAAAAAACAACTGCGACAGTCCCGCTGCAACTCCACAAAACAGATAGTAGTAAAGAAACTTCTTTGAACCCCAAATATTTTCGACTTCCATTCCAAACATCCAAAGACCAAAAACCATGTTAAAAAAGACGTGCCAGAAGTCTGCATGTAAAAATTGATATGTCAATAACTGCCAGATGTGAAAACCGTGTCCTAAAGGCATCAATCCAAGGTAAGTTACAATATAGTCTCCAACTGCATAACCATGGTAACGGAACATTCCAAAAACAAACATCAGCAGATATACAGCTACATTGATAATGAGCAATGATTTTACTACAGGCGGGAAAAATCGAAAGCCGCCAAAACTTGAGGGCTTATAATATTTATTGTCATTATAATATGGCATAAAAGTTATTGTAAGTTTATATCTCTCTTAAAGAGAGAAACTAAAAATATGGGCTGCCTGCTTGAATTTGCTGGCAGCCCTATAATTTTTACTCTAAAGATTCTATTCTATTTATCATTGAGAGCTGCAACGCCCGGAAGAACTTTTCCTTCAAGATATTCCAGTGATGCACCGCCACCAGTCGAGACATGAGAAACTGCTTTATCGAGACCTGCTTGAGCAATTGCGGAAGCAGAATCTCCTCCACCGACAATGGTAATTGCTCCATTCTTTGTTGCATCGGCAAGCGCTTGAGCTATTGCATTCGTACCTTTTGCAAAGTTTGGCATTTCAAAAACACCCATTGGACCATTCCACACAACTGTCTTTGCTTCCTTAATTTGTTCCGCAAAGAGAGCCACTGTTTCGGGACCGATGTCAACGCCAGCCCAACCAGCTGGAATTTCAGTTACTTTCACAATCTTTGTCGCTGCATTGTTATCGAATTGATCCGCAACAAGGCAGTCAACCGGCAACAAGAGTTTCACGTTTCGACTATTTGCTTCTGCAAGAATCGCTTTTGCTTCCTCGATTTTATCTTCTTCGAGTAAAGATTTTCCAATTTCAAGCCCTTGAGCCTTGTAGAAAGTAAACATCATTCCGCCGCCAATAAGAAGAGCGTCGACCTTGTTCATAAGATTTTTGATGACATCAATTTTGCCTGAAATTTTTGCTCCGCCGATAATTGCAACATACGGCTTTACAGGATTATCAGTCGCCTTGCTAAGATACGCAAGTTCTTTTTCCATTAAGAAGCCAGCAACCGCGGGCAAAAATTTCGCAACAGTTTCCGTCGAGGCATGCGCACGATGCGCAGTACCAAATGCATCGTTGACATACACATCACCGTACTCGGCTAACTGCTTTGCCATCGATTCCCGTTCAGCAGGATCCTTCGATGTTTCTTCTTTATGGAAGCGAGTATTCTCGAGCATAAGAATCTCGCCTTCCTTAAGTGAATCAACCATCGCTTTTGTTTCACTTCCAATGGCTGCAGGAGCAAGCTTAACAGGTTTCCCAAGCAACTGAGACAATCGTTCGACAACAGGCTTCATCTTCAATTTCCCTTCGATGAAACTTTTCTCATCGAACGGTTTCCCATCTTTCTCAGCTTTCTCTTTTGCTTTCTGGATATCTTTCTTGGGATCTCCTAAGTGCGACATTAGCACGAGATACCGCGGCTGTTGTTCGAGGATATATTGAATTGTTGGCAATGCAGCACGAATACGAATATCGTCCTGAATAACGCCATTTTTCAACGGCACGTTAAAATCAACGCGCATCAACACACGTTTATTACGCAAGTCAATATCACGTACTGTTTTCTTATTCATAGGAAGCTCCAATTTATTACATTTTGGATGCAATGAGCGCTGCTAAATCAACTGTACGTACAGAATAGCCCCATTCGTTATCATACCAAGAAACAACCTTAAAGAATCGTTTCTCATCCTTCAGGTTGTTTTGCAATGTTGCTAAAGAATCGTAAATCGATGAACGTTCATCGTGGATAAAATCCGTTGATACAACTTCTTCGTTGCAATATCCAAGGATTCCTTTTAAGTATGACTCAGAAGCCTTCTTCATTAAAGCATCAATTTCTACAATCGAGGTATCTTTCACTGAACGGAATGTTAAGTCAACAACGGAAACATCAGGTGTTGGAATGCGGAAGGACATACCGGTAAGTTTTCCCTTTACCTGTGGTAACACTTCGCCGACTGCCTTAGCAGCACCAGTTGTAGATGGAATGATGTTCAACGCTGCAGCACGACCGCCGCGCCAATCTTTTTTCGATGGACCATCAACGATTTTCTGAGTCGCTGTGTAAGAGTGAATTGTCGTCATCAAACCAGTTTCGACGCCAATTCCTTCTTTCAAAATGACATAGACTAACGGCGCCAGGCAATTCGTTGTGCAGGATGCATTCGAAACGATGTTGTGCTTTGCAGGATCATATTCGCTGTCATTCACGCCCATCACAATCGTTTTTACATCGCCTTTTGCAGGAGCGGTAATAATAACTTTTTTGGCGCCTGCTGCAAAATGACCTTTTGCCTTTTCTGAATCTGTAAACAAACCCGTGGACTCAATGACGATATCGACGCCCAAATCTTTCCACGGTAATTGTGCTGGATCTTTTTGTGCAAGCACGCATTTAATTTTTTGTCCGTTGACAACAAGAATGTCATCGGCTTCTACAGAAGCGCTACTCTTTTCGCTACCGACTGTTCCATTAAATTTTCCATGGACAGAATCATATTTCATTTGATAGGCGAAATACTTCGCGTCGGTACTGACATCGACGACGGCGACGACATCAAATGTCTTTCCGAGTAATCCTTTTTCCGCCATGACATTGAGAACCATTCTGCCAATACGGCCAAAACCATTTATTCCTACTTTTACTGCCATTGTTTTTGTTCCTCCAAAAATTAAGTTATATTTTTAGTTTTTTTTTCGATTCTATAATTAAAAATGTATTGAGAAATCAAAGAAAATGCAAATTAAGTAAGTTCGAGTATTTTTCTTCTCGATGCTGTAAAAAATACCTTTTGATGTTGCAGATTGCTTATAGATTTTATGAAACACCTTTCTAAATCAATGTAAAGCTAATACCTAATGCAAGCGTTTCCTTAATTTGGGTACGTGCTTGAACTTGGGGATCGTTGATTAACAAGACATTCAAATTTATCGAAATATATTTATTGGCTTTAGCTGATATAGTATTATCACTACGAATTGTCGTCTGGTCTATGTTTTTGATCGGGGCAAAGATTTCCAATTTTGAAGTAACAAGAACGTTCTCCATTACTTTCCAATTCACATCGGTAACTGATTCAACTCCACCATCAACCTTCATTTTTTCAATCTTACTTGTTGATGGATCATCTGAATAATGGACATATTTATTCGTTATAACTTCACGCAATGCCACTCCAAGCCGAGTTTTGATCTCCGAGATTGGCTGATAGCCAACGCCAACAGATTGAATAAGATAGCCCGGATCAAAGAAATTAGAGACTGGAACTGTGCTTCCATCTGATTCATAGACTACGCCTTCGGTGAATTGAGTCCTGAGCGACACCGAAGCGTACGGATTGATATAAGCGCCAAGTTTGTAAATGAATACACTTTCGAAATTTATGATATCATCCGTTTTGCGTAATCCTAATGTACTAAGTCTCGCTTGACCGTAACCAAACTTATAACTATTTGTCCAATTGATGGAATCATGAGTAAACTCCGATTTCCCCTCGAGAAATAATGCATACGCCAATGCATTCTCCCCGCCTTGAGCCCAATCAGTAAATGATACTTGAGTACAATTTGCACTTAAAATCATTGAATGTTTCCAATGCTTTGGCTCTGGCTGAGTTTGTTGCACCGATTCAGCAGGCGTTTGAGTTTCCTGCGCATTTACTAATAAAAAAGGCAACAACCATAGGCAAAGAAATAAGATGCGTTTCATAGATGTTCTCCAAATTGTTGATTTCAAGCATTTTACATCATTGATTCAGGTTCAATATAATTATCATTTAATTACACAACAACTAAGATCGCAGCCTATTTTATTTAAAATCAAACATTTCTTTAATATCATTATAAGATAATTTAAATACAGGAATTTGGACGGATTGGGGCTACATTCGCTCAATCAAAAGTCTCCGACAATTTGGATTACATCAGGTTTAGGATGTAGGATTATAATTCGATGCTATCTGAATGGTGAGACTATCATAAAAACAAGAGGAAAAACAAAAATTCATTTCATGTTTGTTCCTTTTGTTTATCACGGTAGAAAAAGAATTTGCTCAACCTTTATGGCTTTTCAGGAACAATCCACCACGCAATCAAGTAGCCAATAATGAATGGAAGAATGCCAGTGATAAGAGCCAGCACAACCGTTATGAGGCGAACAATCGTCGGATCGACATCAAAATATTCAGCGATACCTGCACATACTCCGGCAATTTTCTTATCATTTCGTAGACGATATAATCGTTTGACCGAATCCATAAAAACTCCTGTACCTAAATGAACAAATCGTTTTCTGTTCTTACGCTATCTATCACGAAAAAGTTTCAGTGTAGACGCAGATCAAAACGGCTGCGCCTACACCATTACTGCGAAAGATAAATTACTTCTTACTTCATCAACACGATTTTTATTGTCTTTACATAAGGATTGGCATCGCTACCCTGCGCCGTCATTCGCACAAAATAAATGCCGCTCGAATAGTTCGTTCCATCGAAGGTAACGGTATGATAACCAGCTTTCACTTCACCATTGACTAACGTGGCTACCTCTTTCCCAAGCATATCATACACTACTATTGTAACTTTTGCTAATTTAGGCAATTGATACTCGATGGTTGCTCTAGGATTAAACGGATTAGGATAGCTCTGACTTATCGAATACTCTTCTGGGATTATTTCATTTTCAACACCTGCTAAAATAGAAACCTCATTACTATAGTCGGAAAAAACAGAATCCTTATATGCTTTTACTCTGTAAGCATATACTTGACCTCCTACAATACTGGTATCGACATATTGCTGTGAATCTTTTCCTGTAGTATCAATGACTGCAAAAGGCGAGTTCGAACCTTGCTTTCGCTCAATTACAAAGCCAGCTTCAACATTGGAATTATCTTTCCATACAAGTGTAATTTTATTCCCTTCATTACTTTGCATAACCAAATCCGTCGGCGGAAGAATTATAACAAAATAGGAAGGCTCGCTCCACGGACCTTCGCCAGCAATATTTTCTCCTCTCACATGCCAATAGAGCCTCTGTGCCTCATAAAATCCAGATAGCAATATCACCGTATCCGATGTTGTTGCAGTCGGAACTGCAAGTGGATTGAATGTTAATAGCCTGGATACCTGGATACGATATTGAGTAGCATATTTTACTTTTCTCCATTTAAATTTCATATAATCGGCTCGTTTTGGACTTCCTGGATTCACAGAAACTAATTCTGGCGCTAACGGTAACGGTATATAGGTGATAAAACTCCAGTGATCGCTCCATGGTCCTAAAGCGCCATCAGCTCTTTTTGCCTGAATACGCCAATAATATTGTTTACCCTCCGCTAAGCCGGTAACTTCTATCGTTGTGTCTGTAGTTGATTCGTTAACAAAAGTATTTCCAAATGTTGGATCGGCAGATAATTGAAAGATATAGCTTTCAGCATCATCCAACTTTGCCCATTGAAAGGTAATACTTGTTGTATCTACGCCTGTCTGAAGGTTGTAAGGTGAAACTAAAGTTACCTTTCCAAAAAATGAAGTACCGCTGGAAAGAGTTGGTATTGTCCAGGGAATCCATGGATCAAGGTTTGTACTATATGGACTTACAGCAATATTCGTATTGACAGTGTCGTTTCCGAGAAGAAACTTATCTACAAATGCTAATACGTCTGGTAGTTGTTCAGGTGGGATATAACAATGTCCATGATTTCCTACAATTGAATAACCAAACCTATCAGGAATTCCCAATGCTTCCCAAACTTTTTTCGCTGCAGCGCTTCCAACGTAACCGGATTCACTAGCCAACCAAACATAATCCGGATTTGCTGTTACAAACAAAGCACGCGGAGCTACCATAGCCATTAATTCATGATGATCAAGTGGCAAACGCGAAACATTTCCCCCCGAGAATTGCCACATATCTTCTTTGAACCAGTTATGATCTGTAGAACCAAGAGTTTCCACCGCACCTAATGTTTCTGAAAAACGCCATACATCAATTCCTCCTCCTCCAGATTCTATCGGAATGGTAAGCGCAATACGCTCATCCAATGCTCCTGCAAAAAGCGCCATTTTACCTGCATAGGAACAGCCGGTTACGGCTATGTGTTTTAGATCTATAGGAAGTACATCTTTCACTAATTCCAAACCATCTATTATACGGCTAACTCCCCATGCCCAAGCGCTGTATTGACCAGTATTCGTAGAATTAAGATAAGGATAGAGTTG
>DAOOUW010000047.1:0-11859 GCA_035390885.1 Bacteroidota bacterium
GCTGTCCATCGCTTCCAATAAATTCAAGTTCGAATCTCTCTGGCATCACATAATCAACCTGAACCGTACCTAATTGCCAGGTACGTTGGAGAGCGTCTTTAACCATAAAATCAATTTTGGGGCCATAGAATGAAGCTTCGCCTAATGCAATTTGGTAATCGAGATTCATCTCATCGGCAACTTCGCGAATCTCGCGTTGTGCTTGTTCCCAAAATTCTGCTTTTCCACCGTACTTCTCAACATTCTTTTCATCACGGTACGATAAGCGAGTTGTAACATTCATTCCAAATGTACGAAAAACTAATTTTGTAAGCTCGATAACCGCCTTGACTTCATCTTTCAGTTGCTCGTGAGTGCAATAAATGTGCGAATCATCCTGTGTAAATCCTCGCACACGCGTCAAGCCGTTCATTTCTCCAGATTGCTCATACCGATACACTGTTCCAAATTCCGCTAGACGAAGTGGAAGATCGCGATACGATCGCGGCTTGGACATATAAACTTGATGATGGTGAGGACAATTCATTGGCTTAAGCAAATATGCTTCGTCTTCCCCAATTACAATTGGAGGAAATTGGGAATCTTTGTAATATGGATAATGACCTGACGTTTTGTATAATTCCAAATTGCCGATGTGTGGAGTTACAACTCCCTGATAACCGCGTTTGCGTTGTTCTTCACGCAAAAATTCGATGAGCGTTTCTCGAATGATTGCTCCTTTGGGAAGCCAGATTGGTAGACCTGTACCAACTTTTGGAGTAAGAAGAAAGAGTTCGAGTTCTTGTCCTAATTTTCGATGGTCGCGTCGTTTTGCTTCTTCTAACCTGAACAGATGTTCGTCTAATTCTTTTTTCGTTGGGAATGTTACACCATAAATGCGCTGAAGCATTTTATTTTTTTCATTGCCTCTCCAATATGCGCCAGCCACCTGAAGAAGTTTAATTGCCTTAATACGACCAGTCGAAGGAATATGCGGACCATAACATAAGTCCGTAAAATTTCCTTGATGATAGAAGCTTATTGTTTCTCCTTTTAAATCCTGAAGGAGTTCAAGCTTATATTCATCGCCTTTTTGTTTGAAGTACTGAACTGCATCCTCCCAAGATTTTTCTTCGCGAATAAATGGAACATCTCGCTCGGCAAGTTCGACCATTTTGTCTTCGATCTTTTGTAAACCTTCCTTTGTTAGCGAGCGATCGCCTAAATCTAAGTCATAGTAAAAGCCCGTCTCAATCGCAGGACCAACGCCAAACTTGGCGCCTGGATAGAGAGCTTCGACAGCTTCCGCCATAAGATGAGCAGAGCTATGCCAAAAAGCTTCGCGTCCACCTTCGTCATTCCATTTTAAGATTTTGATGGATGCATCTGTACTAATGGGACGACTTAAATCCCAAACTTCACCATTGACTTCGATGGCAAGAGCTTCCTTTGCCAGACTTTTACTGATGCTTTCAGCAATTTCTTTGCCTGTGATTCCACTCGGGAATTCTTTCTTTGAACCATCAGGGAATGTTATATTGATCATTTCCATTTCGCTATAAAAAAATCGGAACATCGTCCGATCATTAACTTTTATTTCCGTAATTCAGAGTACTTCACCATTGTGGGCTCTATAGGACTCGAACCTATGACCTCTACCATGTCAAGGTAGCGCTCTAACCAACTGAGCTAAGAGCCCTGAATTACATAAAAACAATGATTAGTATAGCGAAAAATGCAAAGAAAAACAAGATAAATGAATGCACTTTGCAATGGAAACAAATAGGATAAAGATAGTTAATAGGACATTTAATGAAGATGGAGCGCAAAATATTTATAGCTGCCAAGAACCAAGCTAATTGATTTTTGAGAATAGCATTATATTGTTCTTAGGCGCTGGAATAGACTCAAAATATTCAAAATTCAATATCTAAACACATCGCCTAACCTTAATTATAATCTTCTTTCCCTAAAAAATAATTTCGAGCAATGCTCAACTCAAGTGGTACAAAAAAAGTCCCGCTCATAGCGGGACTTCAAATTTAATATTGCACACCACGATTCTTATTTGAGTAGAATCAACTTCTTTGTTTCAATGTAAGTTTCTGTTTGTATTCGATAGAAATAAATACCGCTTGCTAAATTACCTGCATCGAAGGTTACAGATTTATTTCCAGAAGGTTCAATATCATTGATAAGCGTAGCAACTTCTTCACCCAATAAATTAAATACTTTTAGGGTTACATGTCCGCTCACTGGCAATTTATAATTGATAACTGTAGCAGAGTTAAAAGGATTTGGGTAATTCTGTAATAACGTCGCATTTTCTGGCAGGTGGAACTCTTTATCGCTTACACTAGTAAGAGGTGAAATAAATCTGGCATAGACATCGCCATCGGTAAAATTTGAGTCAACTTTTGTTGCAACAACTAAATATTTGCCACCGCCAAAACCGACGCCTCCAATAGGTACCTTGCCTTCTGATGAATCAATAACGACAAAAGATGTATCAATAGGGATTCCTGACTTATTATAGAAACGCCCACGCATTGTTCTTTCTGCAAGTTGTGTCCATGTTACAAAGTAATTTTCATTATCAAAAGCGACTGATGCGATAATTGGATATAAAGAAGTGTCGCAAATTGTTATAGTTTCTTGGAGTGTTCCAGAGGTTGTAATAAAACGTCCCATAATAGACCATTTGCGACTTGTAGGCGCCATTTCATGATAGACTAGAAAATATCTTGCCCCATCAAAGGCGAGCGATGTCGGATTATCACTATAGTTTGGTCCTCCATCAATTTGAAAATTATTGCCAACCAATGACCCTGCTTTGCTAACAAACTGCCCATATATATCTTTGTCGGTATCATGAATAATCTCTACCCATGTAACTAAAAAATTTTCCCCATCGTATGCTAAGGAAATTTCGCGCGCTTGATTAAAACTAATTTGAATTTGGCTGCCGACCAAGTTTCCCGTCCTGGCATTAACAAACTGTCCATAAGCATAATCATCTGTCTTAGTGAAAACAACCAAATAAGTACTATCACCCAAAGCAATGCCGTAAGATCCAGATCGGTCAATAGAAACATTTGTAGCTATGGTTAGTGCGTTTCCCAATAGACTGCCTGAAGCGCTGATATATTGTCCTTTAAGATCGCCATTGAATTCACGCCATATCAGGAAGTAATAAGTTCCATCGAATATTGGCGTGGCTCCAGGCGGAACGCCGATAGCTCCGAGAGAAATTCTCGGTCCAACTAATGTCCCTCCTTCAGCCACGATTTGAGCATTGATAGAGTATTGACTATTCGAGTCACCCTGAACAGCAACAATACCATTTTCCCCGCCATAGACTGCTCCACAAGAAAAAGTTGTATCGCTTCCCACTGCTACTGGAAATTCTTGAGATTGAAGACTCGATGAGGTTAAAATGATAGCAACCAGAAAAATGAAACGTATTAAATTTGATTTAATCATATTGAAATTCCTTTCTATTGTCTTGTATACAAAATTTTCGAAGTAAAATACAGCGCCATAGTACAGAAAAGCAATTTAATACACAAGTTCACTGCTCACAACGTAAAACCCAATTAAATATAAAACTTTGAAAAATGGCAATTTACATCTTGCCTTGCTCTCTATGGTTTTGTATATTGCATCATTAGAGGTTCAATTGCCCCGTGGTGTAACTGGCAACACGTCTGACTCTGGATCAGAAGAGTCCAGGTTCGAGCCCTGGCGGGGCAACAAAAGTTTTAATTTTGCGCTAAAACAGCAAAATTTTGTCAATTTTTGCTGTCAGATTTAATGATTAGCTCTTTGGCCCTATCGTCTAAGGGTTTAGGACGTGGCCCTCTCAAGGCTAAAATACGGGTTCGAATCCCGTTAGGGCTACAATCTGAAGGCTTCAAGTTGCGTGGTTTGTTCTTTATTATTTACTGTATTCACAGGTACACGAGACAGATTGTGAACAATCATAAAATCCACCATTTTTCTCCTTTCACTATAACGGGAAATCCGTATGGCCACAGATTTGTTAGAGCAAATATTGCCTCATATTGAGGCATCTATCTATCCACAAAGAATCAGCATTCCGGACTGGAAAATAAAGGAACATAAAGATCAAGTATTATTATCGACAACTTCTAAGGATCAAAAAGGTACTTTGATTCGTATTCCTTTTGAATGGGGAAAATCACATAAAGCAATGTGGTTTAAACAACTCGTTCGAATTCCCGATTCTTTCGCAGGAAATTATGTCGCTCTACAAGTTGACCTTTACAGTGGCACAGTGTGGATAGACAATCATTTCTGTCATAGTATTAGTCCGCGTCAAAAAGAATTTCCTCTTACATATTCTGCAAAAGCACAGGAAGAATTTTTTGTATCCATTTTAGCTGAACCAAACCCAGCGCAAAATACTCAACTCTTTTCAAAAGCTGAACTCATCACTGTTGATATTTTTGCCCGGAAACTCTATAACAGTCTCGTTATGCTCCAGGACGTCGAAAACACTTTCGATCCTCATTCCTCAGAAGCAAAACAACTGCATGATCTTATTCATCGCACTTTGATTTTCTTAAAATACTATAAACCGGGAAGTGAAGAATATCCAAATGCAATACGACGCGCTTACGATTTTCTTCAAAAGACGATCGAAAGCGAATGCAAGGCAACCATTCCATCAAACTTCAATGTTAATTTGTTCTCATCTGATATACTGGATAGAATTCCTCAACAATTACCATTTCAACATTTGAGAGCTACTGCAAATATTTTCAGGAATTGTAACGAACACCCGCAAATTTCTGTTTCGGCTGTTGGCACAACACGTTTTCATTATGTCGAAGATCAAATTCCCGGCGACTTCTCTCGTATAAAAGAACTTGTCAACCAGCAGCGGATAGAACTCGTTGGCAATGCTCTTGCCATGGCAGACTATCGAATTCACACCCACGAGGCGCTTGTACGACGATTTTTACTGGAACATCATTACTATCAACAAAAGTTCGAACAATCGCCTAAAATCTTTTACCTCTCATCGCCATCGTCTGCGATTCCTTCGCTTCCACAAATTTTACATAACTTTGGATATGAGTTTGTTATTATGACTACTGAGTCAGAAAGTGAAGACATTCCTCTGCATTCTGTATTATATTGGTGCGGTTTAGATGGAACAACTCTTATGACAGCTGGTCTACCAAAACACCATACAATCGAACTTGGATCGCATGATTTTCTCGCAGAAATTGAAACCATTCCAGAGAATAATTCTGATCAAGAACAACAAATTTTGCAACTCTATGACAACGATAGCGCCTATCCATCCCATATAGAAAAAATTTCAGCTATCCGAAGTCTACCCGGTTTACCAAAAATCACTTTTTCTACTATCTCACGATTCTTCGATACTCTTCGCGCGGGCGATGAGCAACAGATTCATTATCCGAAAAAAATTACAATGGGTTCTCTATCTGCAATTTCCACTTACCCACTCCATCTTCTTAAAGATTTCAGGAATTTAGAACAACTGATTCCCAAAGCTGAATTGTTTGCAACTCTTGCTTATGTCAACACACAAAATGTTTCTTCAAGAAAACATCAGCAGAACCTGTTAAATGAAAGCTGGAGAAAGTTACTTTATACGCTTTTTACAGAGTATACTTCGAATTCTGCAACAGCTGAAATGTACACTCAACTGAGGAAAGAATTCACTGCACTTCAAGAGACTTGCCAACAAAGTATCGATTATTCATGCTCGCGATTTCTGGTAAAGACATCAAAGAAGGAAAAAGAACAACTCTTTGCAGTAGTAAATCCATCAGCATGGATGCGCAGCGATTACATAACGTTGACAGTAAAAACAGATAATTTCTATCCAGTAGTTACTACCAACGATGGAGACCCTGTCGAGACGCAGGTTATTTCCACTGAACACGGCGTTACAACTCTCCTTTGTTTTATAAAAGATGTTCCTGCGTTTTCTTCGATTACATTGAAAGTACTTACCGCTCCACTCCAACCAGATATCCAGACTCCTTGGTTAGTATCGTACCGTTCAATCGAAACACCGTGGTACCGTATACGATTTGATGGAAATGGATCGATCTCTTCCTTGTATGCGAAACACCTGAACAAGGAATTAGTGTCAAAAGGGAAAAAGTTCAATCTGATTTCGGTTGTCCGAGAACTAAAAAAAATCGAGGTGGACGATCAAGATTCCAGTCCTGCTTTCCAAAAATTAGAGGTAAAACTAAAAAATCTAAAAATTATCGAAAATGGACCTCTCCGTGCAATAATACGACTTGACTACCATTCCCAGAGCCAATCGACAATTCATGGTGAAATAGTACTCTACCATGCTACGCCTCGTATTGACTTTCAGGTAACGCTGCGTTGTAAAGAACGACATTTGAATATCTCGACATCCTTTCATTTGAATACAACTCCAAAAAAGATTTCATCAGAGATTCCATTCGGTTCGCATTCATTCTCGTTCGATTCAAAAGAGACAAGTCCGATAGTTGCAAATAAATGGATGGCGCTACAGGAAACATCGGAAGGGTTGTGCTTCCTCTCATCACTGCCATCCGAATACAGTATCAATCGAGGCGCCGTCTCGTTAAAGTTACTTCAGACGCATTCCATTCCTCGGCACAGCAAAGCGACAAAAGACATCGATTTATCATTCTACAATATCGGTGAACAAACTTGCTCCTACGCCTTCTATCCAAAGAAAGGCGAATGGAAAGCATGGGAAGCGCACCGCGCTGCAGAAGAATATACATCAAACTTTCTCGTGATTCCGCATGCTTCTCTCTTTCTTGACGAACCTATCGTTACAATAAATAAAAATTCCATTATCATTACAGCTCTGAAATTCTCAGAGACTGATGATCATATTATTCTCCGATGTTTTGAAAGCGACGGCAAGAGTACGGACACAGTCTTTAAGTTCGGAATTCCTGTAAAATCAATCGAGGAATGTTTAATGACCGAAGCGCCAACCAAAACGCTTACAGTCAATAAAAATCAATGCAGGGTGCGATTCAAACCGTTCGAGATCAAAACACTGAAGATTGCTTTTACACATCAAGCAAAGAGAAAAAAGAAAAAATAAAAGGAACTATTCTTCTCCCTTTACAATGCGATCAAGGAGCGCAATAATGTCAGGCGGGTTGTACGGCTTCTGAATAAAGTATTTTGCGCCAGTGGCAAGAATGCGTTCTTTTAGTTGAGGATCGAAATAACCGCTCGCAAGAATACCTTTGACATTCGGATTGATTTCGTGCATTTTTTCGAATGCCTCCCATCCCCCCAAATGAGGCAACCCTAAATCAGAAAGCACAATATCGATTTCATTTTGATGCTGGCGATAGATTTCAACAGCTTCTTCTCCATCTCCTGCTTCAAATACCGTATAGCCATGCTCAGTCATTATTTCGACAAGAAGGAGACGCAGAAAATCTTCATCTTCGACAATCAATAATCCCGGTTTTTCTCCCATCTTTCATCCTCCATAATCAAAATGGAAAATCATTCAAAGGCTGTTCTTCCTGAACATCTTTGCTCACAGGTTTTTTAGCGATTTTATGTTCGGAGCGCCCAATGACATAGATTGCTTTCCTTGGCTGAGCAGGACATGAATGCTCGCATGCTCCACATCCAACGCAGTATTCTTGATGCACTTCAGGAATAAATAACTCACCATAAGGAACCATCGTTACTGCTTTTGTCGGGCAGTGTTCCGAACACGCTCCACAATCTGTGCCATTTAATTTGACGATACAATCATCCTCAATAAATTCCGCAACGCCAATTTGAATTTCATGCTTCTGATCGACGGTGATTGGTTTGATAGCGGAGCTCGGGCAAACCTGACTGCACGCAGTACAATCATAATCGCAGTAACTAATTGAATAATCCATACGCGGCTGGAAAATTCCACTAAGTCCATACTGCACCGTGGCAGGAGTAATTACCTGAGATGGACACTGTTCAACACATAAATAACATGCCGTACAATGGCTTGAAAAATGACTCATACTTTCTGAGCCTGGCGGAGTAATAGGAATTGCATGAGCATTGTAGTATCGACTTTTCGTCGTTTGTTCTCCGTGTGCAATTGTCGATATTTTTGCAATAGCTGGAAGAATAACCGCTGATTTTAGAAACGCGCGACGCGACTTCCCTTTTATTGAATCTGAATTTTGTTGTTCCACTTTACCACTCCGTCTATACTTGATTCCTGAGGTCGGGCATACATCAATACAATTAAAACAACTAACGCACGCTGCAAAATCAATTTTCATGTTTGCTGAATCAATGCAGCGAGCTTTACAAACTTTTTCACAAACTCCGCACTCCTTACATGCGCTCGGCACAATAGAAATCTTGTACATCGAAAATCTCGAAAGAATACCAAGGAATGCTCCAACAGGACATAAGAGATTGCAAAATAATCTTCCCTTTTTATAGGCAAGCGCTGCAATAAAAACAAGGAATAACAGCGCATATACAAAAATCCAAATCTGGAAATGACGATAGGTGAGCTGAGAAAGAATTCCACTATTGCCAAGTATTGCCGCGCAAAGATTATTGATTCCTATAACAACAGGAACTCCTAATGTTACGACCATTCTACCAAACACGCTATATGGTTCGAGGAGATTAAGAACGATAAAACTACCAACGATGCAAAGCAGAACAATCGAAGCGAAGATTACATAATGGATTTTAAAGGAAGGATGCGAATATCGAAATCGGCGTTTGTTTCTCTTGTTTTTCCAAACAGGAATATGGCTAAAGAAATCCTGAAGAATTCCAAATGGACACAGAGTAGAACAGTAGAGCCGACCAAAGAACAGAGTTACAAGAAGAATAAAAATTACAAAGAGAATTATCTTGCGTCCTTCTATCATTTTGAGAACAGAAGGCGCAAGTTGCGTACCAGCAATAATGGTTACAATGGATCGCGGAAGAAGATGGTACACATCCAGAAAGAGGAGCGTAAAAGCGCTTACGATAATGACGGAGAGAACAACTCGAGCCGGTTTTAGAAACTGCACTACTTCACCTACATTGCAATACGTTGAATTCTTAATTTTTCTAAATTCATTTCTCCAACTTTTTGCTCGGCGGCATATCGGATGTGAGGCACTTGTTCAGGCGGCAATCCATAGAGCTTCGCGGCAGCCGCATCGGCAGCTACAATATCTGTAGAAAGAATTTGCGCTTTCATTATCGTTACATCACTAACAGAAATTCCACGAGGTCCATGCCTCTTCATCACGGCATACGCATCAACAATATTCAAGGTCGGTTTTCGATAAGCGGCAAATTCAGCAATACATCTGTGGAGGTCGGACGAATGCCATGCGCCTCGGTTCCAAACGTTTCCCATAAGATTTTTCATAGCAATGGTAACTTTTGTCGAGTCATGGTTCTTCAGAATTGGAACATTAATAAAAACATCTGCTTCGAGTACAGCTTCGTGCTCTTTTGCTTCTTTTAGTACTTTTCCACCAACGGTAACTGTTTGATAGTACTTTTCAGAATTAGCTGGAAGCATTTTTCCACCTGCATCGATGACGGCTTTTTCGATACCGCTGTTTGTATAACATCGCTGCCATTGATCGCAAGAATGATCGAAGACCACCACTTCTTTTGCACCAGCGGCATAGCATGCTTTTATAATTTCGCTCACAAGTTTTGGATTGGTATTTCCTGCACGCTCAGGCGTAACATCCCAACCAATGTTCGGCTTCACAACAACCTTCTGACCTTTTTTGACAAACGATTGTATTCCGCCTAAGGCTTCGATGCCTTTTCGGAACATAGCATCGGGTTCGCCGCCGCGCACGGCAACTAAGTCGTACGGAAGCTGCGTTCCAGCTCGTGCAGAAGAAGGTACAAGAGCTTCCAATACGGAAACGATAGGCGTTGCCAATACTGTTGAAACGCCGATTGATGTTTTAAGAAAAGAACGACGATCCATCATATTCTTATCACCTCAATAATTTGACGATTGAATTTCTTAAGCGCTATGATTATTAAATACAATACCTGAACTGTCATAGTTCAGAAATATCGCTAGTGAATGTGTTAATTTAATGTAACACCTTATGGTATTGCGATGCAATGGATGCTGCCGCCACAATCTTTACAGCATCCCAGAATGAGAAAACGAGGAAACCAGCTTTTATAGACTGAGACCAATTATGGAAAAGTACAAGATTCAATTGAATTGTGCCGCAGAGGAAAAATATTAAAGAACCGATAGTCATTGAAAAGACCATCCAGAGAAACGATTTTCGATTTTTTGTTATGTATGCAACAGAAAAAGCAGCCAGAGGAAATGCAAGAAGATAACCGCCTGTAGGACCTAACAATTTTGCTGCTCCGAAACTCCAACCCGAAAAGACAGGCAAACCAAGCGTACCGACAAAGAGATACAGAACCATGCTTAGAAACGCAGGGCGTGGTTTTAGCATTCCGCCAGCAAGTAAAACAAACAAAGTCTGAAGAGTAAATGGAACAGGATACGTCGGTATTTCAATTTGTGCAGCTAAAGAAGTCGCTAACGCAAAAGCTCCTGCGGCAGTTACCTGAAAAACAGGCGATTCAACCCAATCTTGATATCGCAAACTCGTTTCAAATGTTACCATTGTTCATTTCCTTTATCATTTTGGGAGATAAAATATTGAAAGTGAAAGAGAAATGCAAACACATACCACATTGCTACTTCAATTGTGAGAGTAATCTTTCCGCTTCATCGAATTTTTTTCTCGCACGGTCTTGATATTTTTTAGGAAATGGAAAGTTTTTATATGCAAGAATTTGCTCAAGATGCACCCTCACATCGTTTGTATCATTCACTGCTATTTTTAATTTTGATAAATTCAGACGGCAGACAATTTCGTTGTAGGGATGGGCTTGCTTATCGGCAAGAATTTCCTGCAGTAATCGTTCATACGCTTTTACTGCCTCACTAGATTTTCCCCCTCTATCGAGTGCGGTTGCCAATCCCCACAGAAAGATTCTATTATGCGGAAATGCTTCCAGTCCTTTCTGCGCCCATTGTCGAGCTTCATCGGTACGAGCGGTTTCTAAAAAAATAGAAATCAGCGTACTGATAGCTGAATAGCGATTATACTCGGAACGTTCTGCACCTACCTTAAGCATGGAAATTGCTTCCTCGCGCCGATCACTGATAAACGGAAGCCAATTCAGCGAAAGCGTTTTTTGATCTCGCCAAAAATAATACGTTCCCAACCCAACGTAGGCGTCATAGAAAGTCGAATCACGCGCCAGAACAGATTCAAAGAAACCAGCGCTGGATGAACCACATCGCACAGCTTTTATCCATTGTTGGCGCTCTGCAGCATAGTATGATTCATAGCCATCGGCTAATCCAAGAAAATAATCCTGCCATGGTTGCTTCATCGAGCGAGCAAGCTTTCGGGAAATTGTAAGTAACGAATCGAAGAGATGTTCATCCGTTTGAAATTCAAGATCCATTGCGCGAGATTCCATCACAGCTACCTGATAAAGATAGCCAACCGGATGGTCTGGATATTCCTTTGCTATTTTTTGAAAATGAAGAAAGGCGCCCTCGTAATCCTGCAATAAAATTTTGTTTATTCCTTCAAGCACTCGCGCGTGAAGCGGCTGCTCTAATTTCTGAGAACTTACAGACGGAACTGTAAGAAACAGAATTAAAAAAATGGATAAAGATGAAACCCTAAAAACTTTACTTTGTGCCAAAAATCCGATCTCCTGCATCGCCTAACCCCGGAACAATATAACCATGCTCATTCAGTTTGCTATCGACGGCGCACGTAAATATTGGAACCTGAGGATGAACTTTTTGAA
>DAOOUW010000047.1:11959-13976 GCA_035390885.1 Bacteroidota bacterium
AGTTTGCTATCGACGGCGCACGTAAATATTGGAACCTGAGGATGAACTTTTTGAACCGCTCGTATACCTTCTAATGCAGCAACAACGCTAACAAGCGCTATGTTGCGAGCTCTTTGTTTTTGAAGAAATGTAATAGCAAGATTTGCGCTTCCACCTGTAGCAAGCATTGGGTCGAGGATAAAAACAATCGCCTTTGAAGTATTTTCTGGAAGTTTGCAATAATACTCAACCGGTTGAAGAGTTTCTTCATTCCGGAACATTCCGATATGGCCAACCCGAGATTCAGGTAAAAGGTCGGTAAAACCCTGAAGCATGCCAAGTCCGGCTCGCAAAATTGGAACCAGAACAACTTCTTGCTTCAAACTGATACCTTTAGTTTTTGCTAACGGCGTTTCGATAGGCACAGAGCGAACATCGAGTCGACGTAGCGATTCGTACGCCATACAAAGCGAGATGCGATGTAATACGGAACGAAAAATTTCTGGCTTCGTTTTCTTATCACGCAGAATCGTCAAATCGCGTTGAATAAGCGGATGGTCAATGACAATTACTTCCTTGGTTTTCTTCATACTTATTCTTCCTCATTCTATTAAGGGACATTCGTCGAGCGGCAAATTGCAAATTTCTATTTTTCCTTAAACACAATATTCAAAGGTACGCCTTCAAATCCAAAGTGCCCACGAATCCTATTTTCAAGGAAGCGACGATAATTTTCCTGCACAAGTTTTGGCTCATTGCAAAAAAAAGCAAACATAGGCGGATTCGTTTTGATTTGAGTACAATACTTTATTTTAATTTCCTTCGATGTTGGCGATTTAGGAGGATTAGCCTCAATATCGAGCATAATTGTTTTGTTGAGCATACTCGTCGTTATTCTTCGATTTTGCTCCTGATTCACATTTTTAGCTTTCTCGATCACCTTAAAAATACGCTGCTTCGTCAATGCCGAGATAAACATGATCGGTAAAAAATCATAGATTCCTAGCTTCTCTCGAATAAACTGTTCGTATTGTTTTGCAGTATTCGTATCCTTCTCGATTAAATCCCATTTGTTTACCGCAATGACGGCAGAACGATGCCGTTCGATTGCTGCATCAACTATTTGCAGGTCTTGCTTCTCGACTCCTTGTTCCGCATCGAAAAGAATGATTGCAACGTTGCTGTTATCGAGTGCGCGCAATGTACGAAGAGTACTGTAAAATTCGACGCTCTCATGAATTTTGCTACGCTTGCGTAATCCGGCAGTATCAACAAGCACGATATCTTCACCCTGATAATTCAGCATCGAGTCCACTGCATCACGCGTTGTGCCCGGAACATCAGTAACCACCTGACGAGGTTTTCCAAGCAAAGCATTCACAAGCGAAGACTTTCCAACATTCGGCTTACCGACAATTGCAAGTCGAAGTCGTGAATCTTTTTTCTCTCGCTTCGAAACCTTTTTAATATCAGCAGTAATAATATCGAGGAAATCTCCAATACCTCTTCCGCCGAGAGCTGCAATGCTGAGCGGTTCGCCTAATCCAAGTTCAAAAAAATCCGAAGCTAACATTTCCCTCCTGTCAGAGTCAACTTTATTGACAACAAGAAAAACTTTTTTCTGAGAACGGCGGAGAATGTTTGCAATTTCCTTATCGAGCGGAGTTACGCCGTCCAGAGCATCTACCATTAAAAGAATTGCATCCGCTTCTTCGATTGCATACTGTGCCTGCTCGCAAATTGCTTTTTCAAAGACATCATCGGATTGAGGTACAAATCCGCCAGTATCAATAAGAGTGAAATGTTTTCCAACCCACTCTGCTTCACCGTATCTCCGATCCCGAGTTACGCCTGGCGTATCGTATACAATTGCATCTCGCATTCCAAGAATTCGATTATAGAGCGTCGATTTCCCGACGTTCGGACGGCCTACAATTGCTATGAGATACGAATTCATAATAACACCGATTCTTCTTTACTTTCTTACTTCGGTTAAGATACAAATAAATTTGCTTTTTCTTGAATATAAAAAATCGAA
>DAOOUW010000048.1:0-13542 GCA_035390885.1 Bacteroidota bacterium
AAAATTCCCTCAAAATCATTACTTTTTGTTCACCGCTATAATGCTCCCTTTGTTGTATGTCGAGCTCCTTTCTCTACACTATTGTTAATATACAAAATTCCATTTCCATCTGAAGCATTATATGACCTATTTTTGTCTTCTTTTTCCATTTCACCTCATTCCTTAATTTCTATATCGGATTTAAGGTTAACAAAGATTATTGAGCATTTGAATTTTTTACTTTGAGGAAAGAAAGATAATTTCAAGCATTGCATCTTAAAATGGAATTTCGTTAGTTGAGTTACAAAATTCAATTATTGCTTTGGATTCTTCAATCCTTCTTTTACAGAAAGAAGTTTCATCAGAAAAAACGGAAGGATCCTAAATGCAAAGCTGTAGGGCAAAATTAAAAAACTGAATATTAAAGTTTAACATGTTCTCGCATAAAAATTTATTTCTTTGCTTGTTGCTCTTTATTTGCTTCAATGAAAATCTCGTCGCACAATCAAACAATGCTTTTCGAGTGTCCTTTATCATAGATTATTCCTCGGCAGAAGAGACGCTGAATTACTTTGAGTGGAAATATTCCAATGTGCAACAAATTGCAAATTTACCCGGAAACCGACTCGCCATTGCAACAAGCATTCTGTTATCACGAGAGAATGTGCCGCCATCGGATTTCCTTATCCAAATAGAATCCGCACGAGGAGGTATTTCAAATCCGGTCGATCGCTATGGATTAGCAATCATTCGCGAACGAACAGCGGACCTCCGAAAACTCCTGAATCAGGTAAAAAGCCTTCAGCTCGATCGTCGAATTAGCGCTACACTTGCAGGATATTTTCCTGACGACAGAACAATCGAGGCGACTTTTCCGGTCTACATTGTCGCATTCGGAAACGACCGCGCTGCAGCCGTTGTACGTAAAGTACGATGGGAAAATCAGAAACCAATTTTTACTGAGGACGGCGAGCCGACTATTCTTCTTAACCTTTCAAGATTTTTAGATGCCGGATCCGATCCCCAGTCTCAAGCGTTTGCTGTTATGGTAACACTGACCCACGAATGCTTCCATACCGTTTATTCTATCTTTGAAGATTTACTCCCGGATTCGTTAAAACCTTCTACTCCAGCTGAACAATTATTGGAACTCGTACACAACGAAGGCATTGCATACTATCTTTCTTTAGAATTACAACGGCAGGGAAATCCGTTATCCACAGTGTGGTTTCAGGAAACTGCCAAATCAATAGAAACGCTCAAGAGCGCGCTTAAGGAAATCTCCTCTCCCTACACACCGCCCTCCCGTGTGAGAGAATTGATTCTCAACGCAAACTTATCTGGAAGCTTTACTGCAAACTACGGAGTTGCAGCTGGTCAACGGATGGCTTATGAGATTGATACCAGGCTTGGTAGGCGAGCATTGACACAGTCGATACCATTGGGATTCCGAGAATTTGTTCGTCTCTACAACCAATGCGCACAATACGATTCCTCTCTTCCAAAACTTGATGAGGTTATCTTAAAATAAAAAAGCGGAGCACAAATAAATGTGTTCCGCTTGGTGTGTAAAATCTTTAGATAAATATAATGTTAGAAGTAAACTGCTAGTGTTATTCTACCTGAATTGGTAATACCAAATTCACTTCCGCTACCGCCTTTGGTGGTATAAGTTGTAGAACCTGCTGTTACTTCTTCATCCTTTTGAGAAATTGAAGAAAAGCTCAACTGATACTCAGCGCCAAGACTAAGCTCTTTTGTAATAAAATACTCAAAGCCTAATACTGCTCCTACAGTGAACGTAGTTCCAGCCTGATAGGTTGTTCCATTAATGGTTTCACCTGTTACTGAATTTTTTCGCTCTGGTTGTGTCAGTGGCGCAGTTCCAACCACAGATGGTTTATAATCGGTGCTGGTTGTAGCAAATCCAACCACTGCACCAACATACGGATTGGCTCGTCCATTGAGAGGATGGTATTCAACGCCTAAGCCAGCTCCAAAGGAAGTTGCACTCGTTTCTCCATCTTTGCCGTCCTGACCCGTTCCAGGATTTGCAGGATCAGTTATGCCCACATGGTTAAAGATTAAAACCACACGCGCCGCT
This sequence comes from Bacteroidota bacterium, assembly GCA_035390885.1. Taxonomy (GTDB): domain Bacteria; phylum Bacteroidota; class Ignavibacteria; order UBA10030; family UBA10030; genus JAOAFT01. The sequence continues at coordinate 2,084 of DAOOUW010000048.1, forward strand.
AATTTATCTGCAACGTAATATTTTGCACCGATTCCACCATTATATGCTGATGCGGATAAGAATGAAAGTCCGTCGAATTCAAACAGTATGCCTTTCGTTCCTTCTGTAACATCAGGCTTTACTTCCTGTGCATAGAATGGCGTAGCAGCAATAAGCAAAACTACCAATAGAATCGAAATACGCTTCATAGAACCTCCTAAATATATTTGTGATTAAGTTGTTTATATTACATCTTGTAACTTTGTTAAAATACTTAGAAACTTGTTTGTAAGCAAATTGACCATAAACTTCCTTTTTTGTTTTTCATTCTTTTAAAAAGTTTTATTGAATGCAACTGAAATGAAATTACATGCAAGCCTTAACATAATTTTCCTCTTTGTACCACTTTGTCTCCTTCTCTCCGAAACTTACGCACAGAATTGTGATTCTGCCTTTAGTCTTCAAATCGTTAATTTTGACTGTGAAATGTCATCGAAGAGTTCCCAGCGAGGTATTAGCAAGTTATTTCTTCCAGAGTTTATCAACGAATCGAAATGCCTTCGCTCTTTTGTGCGTGATCAACGATTTCAGACGCTCCGGACTAAGGAAGGCGAACTGAGAACGGTCGATATCCTATTTCAGAAAGCTCTCGCTCTTTCGGATTATAACATTTCTCGTGCATTAGCATTATGTCTTTTGACGGTATTTGAGCATAAGGAGCTAAAAATCGTTCTTCCGCTTATTCCACCTTTTTCACTTCCATTAAAATTTGAATCAGACTCGATATTCAATGCTCGTGTCCATCATCTTCCAACGCAACTGTATCCAGATTCGCCAAAATCCCCTGATGGAGATAGAGACAAGCTTCAGCACTTCTTTGCAGCCGCCTATCTCACGTATGCAACTGAAACCGAATCCATACCGCTGCTGGGAGGAAATGCAATCGAGTGGTTTGAAAAGAACTTTGTCGTTGAAGGTTCGAACGACTGGCGGGATAAAGCCGTCAACAAACAAGGAATTCTCTTTGCACAAGCGCTTTTCTCGGATCCTCTTGCGCTTCCTTCTGAATTTATGTCTCTTCCATTGAAACGATAAATCACATGGGAGTGATATATTTTAGTTCCATCATACCACTTGATTTTTCTTTAAGAAGAGTGTACATAAGAAACAATGTTGATGATATTGAAGTCGTCGCAGCGTTCAAATTCATAAAGGAACAATTCTATGAAAACTGTACTGGTCATCGATGATGAGAAAAGCGTACGCGACTCTTTGAAAATGATATTGGAGTATGAACACTATCGTGTGGAACTTGCAGAGAATGGCGAACAAGGAATTCAGAAAGGTACCGAATTGCCAATCGATGTTGTTCTGCTCGATGTAAAGATGGCAGGAATGGATGGAATCGAAACGTTAACAAAGTTAAAACAAATTACACCTTCTCTTCCAGTTATTATGATTTCAGGACATGGAACAATCGAAACCGCTGTCGAAGCAACAAAGCTAGGGGCATTCGATTTTTTGCCAAAGCCTCTCGATCGAGCAAAGGTACTCATCACAATTCGGAATGCAATCGACCATGCTGCATTGGCGCAGGAGAACGAGCAGCTTCGCACTCGCATCGAAGGCAATCGCCAAATTCTTGGCAAGAGCGCTGCCATTACATCGATCCTCGACACCATCAATCGCATTGCTCCGACTGATGCTCGAGCGCTCATCACAGGTGAGAATGGAACGGGAAAGGAACTCGTCGCTCGCGCTATTCACGCTGCAAGCAAACGAAGCTCTAAGCCGTTCGTCGAAGTAAACTGCGCTGCAATTCCAGGCGAGCTGATCGAGTCCGAGCTGTTTGGACATGAGAAAGGCGCCTTTACCGGCGCAACTGCTCAGCGCATTGGTAAATTCGAGCAAGCAGATGGCGGCACGTTGTTCCTTGATGAAGTTGGAGATATGAGTTTGCAGGCGCAGGCAAAAGTTCTCAGAGCGCTTGAAGAAAATACGATTGAACGCGTTGGCGGAAACTCATTGATTCCTGTCAATGTACGTGTTCTTGCTGCAACAAATAAAAATCTTGAGGAAGAAATAAGGAAAGGCGCATTTCGTGAAGATCTTTACCACCGACTCAATGTTATCCCTATCGAAGTGCCGCCGCTAAGGAAACGACGGGAAGACATTCCTATTCTTGCTCAGGCATTTTTAGAAGATGTATGTCGGCGAAATGGAATTGCACAGAAGGTAATTTCTGACGAAGTCATGCGAGCGCTGCAGGAACGTGTTTGGCCCGGTAATGTACGCGAACTTCGGAATGCTATCGAAAGACTTGTCATTCTCTCACCTGGCACAATAATCACGCTTGAAACTCTCAACAGCTTTGGTCGAGTTGGAATGCGACAGGAACCGATCGCTTCAGACGCTGCGCTCGATTTAACCGGAACACTTCAGGAATTCAAAGATAGAGCTGAAGCTCTCTTCATCAAACATCAACTCGAACAACATAATTGGAATATCTCGAAGACCGCTGAAGCGATCGACATTCAACGAAGTCATCTCTATACAAAGATGAAACGATACGGATTGATGAAAGAAGGTTTGAACGAAGATTGAAAGGAATTCTTGATTGTTAGTTGAACAAGCAAACGAGAATTTTTATTCATACAGATTTTCACAAAGATTCCTTTCAAGAATAACCGCTTCGAGAAATTGACATCCGAATTCCCTCAATCTCCCAAAAATTTCCTTACGAAGAATTTCTACCAAAGCTTTCAGGAATTTTTACGAGTGCAGTTACTATAAACGCAGGTATTGTTGCAACCAGCACCAGTAAGAAGAATGACTTGTATCCAACAAGTTCCTGCAAAGCGCCGCTAATCATTCCGGGTACAATCATGCTCAGAGCCATAATTCCCGTGCAAAGGGCGTAGTTCGATGTTTTGTGTTCTCCCTCCGAGACGTAAATCATATACAACGTGTATGCTGTAAATCCAAATCCATAGCCAAACTGTTCGAGCGCAATTGCAAGCGCAATGAGAAAAATATTTTGAGGCAGAACAGAAGAAAGGTACACGTACACAACATCGGGAACATGCATAATCAATGTCATAGGCCAGAGCCACCAGCGCAATCCTTTTATGGAAACAACGTAACCGCCAAGCAATCCGCCGGCAACCAGAGCAATGACTCCAACAGTGCCGTACACAAGTCCAATTTGCTGCATTGATAAACCGAGACCTCCTTTTTCTGGTGTATCCAGAAGGAAGAGCGGAACCATTTTGACTAATAATGCTTCAGCAAATCGGAAAAAGAAGAGGAAAGCAATGACAAGGTAAATATCGTTCCGCGAGAAAAAGCTGGCAAATGTATGAAGGAACGAACGGAAGAATTTTTGTTCCGACGAACGGAACGGCGCATCGGTCGCTGGTAAAGGAAGAATGAAACTATGGTAGAGCGCAAGTGTAGCATATAACAGCGCGCTTATAAAAAATGTAATAGACCATGCAAGAGAATTACTAAACCGCTGCTGTAGCGCTCCGGCAATCACAATAAGCGCTCCCTGTCCTGTAATCATCGCAATACGATAGAGCATATTTCGCACGCCAACGAACGCCGACTGATGCTGACCGGTTAATGCGAGCATGTAGAAACCATCGGCTGCGATGTCGTGCGTTGCAGAAAGAAATGCGAGAATTAAAAATAGAACGATGCTCAGAATAAAGGAAACGCTTCCGCCGATTGCAAGAGCAAGAAGAATAAGAATCACAGAGCCGAGGAATTGCATCATCACAATCCAGCGTCGCTTTGTACCGATGAGATCGACAACCGGACTCCAGAGCGGTTTCAACATCCACGGCAAATATAAAAGGCTGGTATAAAAAGCTATCGTTGCGTTGTCAATGCCAATACTTTTATAGAAAACAACCGAGACGCTCATGACAAGTACGTATGGCAATCCTTCTGCAAAGTAGAGCGAAGGAACCCAAAGCCATGGATTTCGATATGATTTAGATTTCATAATGACGTCTTTAGTACAGTGATTTAATAACCGCGCCACGAAAATAATGCGCAAGAATTTGCTCTGCTCGATAACCGCGTGCAGCCATCACCGCGCCGCCAATCTGACACATTCCAACGCCGTGTCCCCATCCACCTCCACGAAGCGTTATGGTTGTTGGAATTCCGCGTTCATCTCTTGCAATATCAACAAGAAAGCCGCTGGAATAAAGATGCGAAGGCGAAAACCATTTGCGAATTTCCAACTCCTTTCCCAGAATCACTTGCTGATTCGTTCCAATAATTTTCAGGCGCACTATACGACCGGATGAACCTCGCTGTATCGGTTCTATATCAATGAGTCTGCCTACATCAACTCCGCCTTTTTGAAAGAAGAGCTCTTCTAATTCTTCACGGGAATAAGTAACAGTCCAACGAAAAAAATCTGTTGTTTCCTGATCGAACGACGGAAGCAGTGAACCGAGCATCTCTTTCTCGACAACATTGCAATTTGCAACTGGCGATTGAGAAAACCATTTCCGTGCGGCAGCTTCTGTATTAATAAGAGGATAATTTCCTTCTCCATCGACAACAGAGACAAGGTAAGGATACGAAACATCTTCCCATGCAGTCGAATACTCTTCTGTTCGTCCACCGCATGCTTTATGAAAACGCGCATCACAAATTTCGTCGTCGTTCATCAGCGCCATTCCTCGGGTTTGTCGAACAGCTTCGCCAGCGCTATTGCCAATATCTTTTGTAATTCCCTGATATCGCTGGCAGTGATCATCGGCGCATACATCGAAGAGACGATGGTCTTCTCGATCATACCAACGAATAATTTCTCCTTCTGCACCTTCAAAACTCTTGTTTGCCAATCGAGCGTTCTGAGGCGATAGACTTTTCTGCTGCTTTTCCCTTAACATAGCCAGAAGCCAGCTGCGCGAAGTAATCGCATGCGCTTTTAAGAATTCAAACGGAGCGCTCGAACGCATTTCCGATGAAACAACGCTTGCAAGATATTTTTCAACGCCAATATCGTTAATAACGCAAAAAGTATTTTCTCCATCTGGCACAATACGAAATGAGCCGCCAAACCGCTGTATCTCTTTTCGTTCCCAATGAAACTGTTTGCCAATAACAACATCGTAGAATGAAAGTGTTGAATCATTTTCAGGTACAATCGAAAGATTTGCAGCTCGTGCTACTTCTTTCCCTTCGTCAGAAATTACATTCAGTGTTTTATTCTCTTTTGTTATCCGGAACGCGCCGCTAAGAAATTCTCCATTGTTTATTTGCGCTGAACCATGAATTTGTATGTGCACAGTTTTCTGTTCAGAGAGAATGCCAATTGATATTACAGGTTCGGATTGTATCATTGATGGAGATGCGCCACGAGTCGTTCAACAAATTCTTCTTGTTCGCTTACTTCCTCGAAAATCATCTGAACGGATTCAGCAGTCAGGGTATCGAATTCTTTTTGGCGCGGTGTGATGAGAACGCCTCCCATATCGATAGCTCCTGGACTAATGAGAAGTTGATTCTCCCCTTGAAGATAATATGCAGCGGGTCGGTGCTTCTTCCGTGGAAAGAGAAGCGCTCGCCACATTCCTTCTTGATATGAGCAAACAATATTGACCATTGGTTCAGGCAAAGCGCTGGTAAATGTTTTCCAATGCGTAAACAGACGCTCAACAGTTGAATTCAGTATCTCTTTATCATCGGATTCAATGACAAGAACAGCGCGACCGTACTGTTTGAGCGATACGAGTGAGAGATGCGGCTGATAGTGAAGAACTTTCCTTCTCTTCGGTTCAACAACATCTTTTTCGACGGGAAGCGAACGCCATGGAATAAGTTGAAAGTGAAAATGATCAGGCGCCGATGCTCCGCATGCCGGTCCGTTATAGAGAACAGTGTACTTGTTATCGATGTCACGTGAAAGTTCCAGCATAGATAAAAAATGCGGAAGAATTACCTGCTCTCTATGCTCGATTGTTACAACGGTACAATGGCGATCAAAGATTGGCGCAGGATTCAAAAGAATGAAATATCGATCTTTGTACACGATTCCTTGCTGTTCAGGAAATAAATTCTGATAACACAAAAAGCATCGCCGAGTACGAACCGCTTCAGGATCGACATTTGCCTGTGTGCTATGCAGACGTTGTGGATTCCATTGAAGTATCACTGAGAAATTATCGCACTGCAAGACACGCGTCTTAACATTTGCAAATGCATCGTAAGCATTGGCAAGCAAACTCCAATTTGATATTTGTCGAGAATACAAAGAATTTAGAAGCGACGGAAGATTTTCCTCTTCAACCAATCCATTGAAACGAGCAAATATTTTATACTCTGGAAGTTCCACGAAGTCTCCTTTACTGTTGCTCATTGGTTCGTACTACTTTTTGCATGAGTTAACTCTTCCTTCAAATGACATTGCTCAATATCAATGTAACGCATTCTCTGCTTTATTGCTCTTCTTATCATCGAATTGCTGACGAATCACTTCCTTTCGTGCAGCAAGCTCAATAGTGCGAAGTTGATCCTTGTAGGCATTGTGCTTATTCTCGAGTTCAATCGGAAGCGCTGCATCAGAGTTACCTTCCCATCTGCGACACAAATAGAGCGAGTCAAATATTCTTCCAATTTGATACTGACGAGAAATCCGAAGAGCAACGGCATAGTCTTCACCATAACTCACATTAGGGAATCCGCCAATCTGCCGAAGGCACGATGTACGGAATGCACGCGGAGCTCCGAGTCCATTGATCCGAAGTGCATTATTTCGTCCGTTCTCCGGCGTCCATTCATTATGATTGACAATTCCGGGTGGAATCGGTTGAAGATTTTTATTTACCACCGTGTATGCTCCAATTACCATAGCATACCCAAGTTCAAGTTCATCAACAATTCTTTGGAGCGTGTTGGGAGAAGCATAGAGGTCGTCTGAATCAAGTTGAACGGCAAACGCGCCACAGAGAGGCGAAAAAATTGCTTCATTCCAGCATCCGCCGATTCCAAGATTGGTGCGCTCTGGAATTATGTGATGCACTATTGGAGATTTTTCAGCAAATCGCTCAATGACCTCGCCTGTTCCATCTGTGGAGTGATTATCCACCACCAAACAATTAAAAGGAAATGTCGGTATCTGAGATACAACACTCTCAAGAGCATCTGCAATCACATTCTTCCGGTTTCGTACCGGAATAACAACGCTTGCCTTTACTGGAAATTGTTCATCCGTTCGCAACGGTTCTTGAAATACTGGGGGAAGATATGCTCCGATTCTTTTGAGATGGTCAGTAAATATTTCTTCCATTTCCTTTTGAACAGCAGAGTTCGAAGGATCAACATAATCGAATTGTCGTTCACCGGATGTTCGATTTTCTCTTTTCGTTTTTGAAGAGAGAAATTCCTGTAAATGAAAAATTGCGTGATCGATAGAAATCTTCAATCGAAGATCGTAAAAACCCGCCCACCGTGTAGGTGGAATAGCGCCATACTTCCGAAGCGCGCCGTGAGCTGCTTCCATTCGAACGAGTGTAAAAGGTCCAAAGTCGAATGTATCTCGCACACTTCCATCTTGATAATCATTACAGGGATGTTCAATCCAATTAGAACCTATAACATCGTGGTAATCTCCATATACAATTCCAGCGCGTATATCAGAAGCGACATCAAGCATTCGAGTAAGCGCGTGAGCAGAAGTTGAAATTTGGTCTTGCGATAATACGAGAAGTAAATACGGCGTCGTGGTTCGTTCAATACATTGTTGAAGAGTGGAACCATCAAAGAGAGAGCGTCCTTCTACAAATTCACCGGTCGAAGAGTCTTCTTGTTCTCCGACTGTAATAATCTTCTCAACAAATTGCAGATGCGACAAAAATTCTTTCAATAATTTCTGACTCGAGGGTAAACACACTGTGAGCATAAGTTAAGTTTTCTACATTCTTGTAAACAAGTTTTTTCTGCCCGCTAAAATTGCACGCGCTATATGGGCAGCTCCTAATGCTGGCGGATATTTTGCTTTTGCGAGTGTAAGATGCGGTTCACTCTGACGAATGAGCGATCGGAGCATACGACTGTAGATATTTTTTTTCGTAATTAGACTTCCAACAAAAGCCAATGGAATCGTCTTCTCATTTTTCTTTCGTACCATTTTCTCTGCATATTTGAGATAAAGAAGAAGATAAGCGCATCCATCCTTGAGAATTTTTCTCGCTTGCTCATCTTTTTCTATCGCCGCTTGAAGAACAACCGGTGCGAGCGATGCAATATCAAAATTTTCACGATAGACAGCTTCGATAATTCGATCTCGAGAATTAAACCCATGTTGAACAGCGAGAAGCTCAGTGCAGAGAGTACGTTTCCCAATTCCATCGTACTCTGCAAGTGCAATCCGGAGCGATTCTTTTCCCAACCACCAACCGCTCCCTTCATCGCCAAGCGATCTTCCCCAACCGCCAACACATACTAACGAGCCATCGGTTCTTTTTCCATAGATAACCGAGCCGGTACCAACGACAATGATGAGTCCTGAATTCTCGCCGAACGCGCTCTCTAAAGCAATTCGAGCGTCATTTTCAATGTAGAGAGGAACTTCTTCTCCAAAGAAGCCATTGATTATTTCTCTGATGCGATTTTGAACCGCTCCCTCACTCCCTCCAGCGAGTCCTGCAACCACTGCACCAATTTCGAGAATGCTGCATCTAACAGATACACAGCACTGATTGATGAGCTGAGCAAGAGTACGTGCTGTTTGCTCGATTCCAACGGTGTTGACGTTCGTTGGAGAGCCGTGAAGGATAGCGAGCACGGAACCCTGCAAGTTACAAATTACAGCAGTGGTTTGAGTTCCTCCGCCATCGATGCCAATAACATACGAGTATGGTGGTTGCATACAGAGTGAATATTCATCGAAATCGTAACAAAAGCAACCGCACTTTTAGCAAAGATAAAGATTGTAATTCTTTTAAAGATGCTATATGTTTAGAATAACAAGAATAAATAGAAGGGTTAAATTATGAAGACAAAATTTGTCATCCTTGTTGCACTCGTTACATTTTTTTCTGCTGGAGCTGAAGCTCAAGCAGTGAAAGCTCCAAACTTCCAACTACCTGGAGGCGATGGAAGGATGTATGAACTCTCGAGCTATCAGGGAAAAGTTGTTGTCATTAACTTTTGGGCAACATGGTGCCCGCCCTGCCGAGCGGAGATTCCTGATTTTATCCAAATCTATAATCTCTATAAAGATAAAGGTTTAGAAATTATCGGCATTGCATTAGATGACGAAGGATGGAGGCCCGTAAAACAATTCATTGCCAAAAATGGCATCAATTATCCTGTTGTTCTCGGAACTCCTGAAGTTCAAAAAGCCTATGGCGGCATTCAAAGCATTCCGACAACTTTTTTAGTTGATAAACGCGGCAACATTGTTGGATATAAGGTTGGAAAGCTGAGCCGTGAAGAATTAGAACAAGCCGTTATAACATTGCTTCGGTGAAGTTATGTAACTCGATCACTACGCTTACTTTTAGTAATGTTTGTGTGTTAGAATGTATAGAACTCCGATTGATGATGAAAAGTCTTAATTTTTTTCTACTGCTTTTAGCGATTATCGTTCTTCCTGGAAATATCAATCACGTTTATGCACAATCAGCAAATCATGTTTCCATTCAGACAAAACTTGAACACGATACTGTTCAATCTGGTTCATCAGTACGAGGAGTAATACTTGTAACAATCGAAGAGGGCTGGCATGTTAATTCGAAGTCTCCATCGCTCGATTACCTTATTCCGACACAGTGTTTTTTTACTCCAGAAGAATGGTACATCCTTTCGGATATTCGGTATCCTGAAGGTAAAATCAAGAAACTAGATTTTTCCGACGACTCCCTTTCTCTCTACGAAGGCGCTATTCCAATTTTCTTTACAATTCAAATCGCTCAGAGTGTAAAAGAGCAAATTGATACACTCAAAGGTTATATCGAAGTGCAGGCGTGCAATAATGCCATCTGCGCCGCTCCTTCATCTATTCCATTTCAAATTCCTATTACAATTTCAAATAAAAATCAATCAGCAGGTACGCAAGAGCAAGATTCACTTTTTGCGCTCTATGCGTCGGCGCAACAATCTCAGCAGACAACTTCTCTGCTTAATCCATCATCGGATTCGCAAAGCTTGCTGTTGACTCTCCTGAGTGTTTTCCTTATCGGGCTTGCGCTTAATCTTACGCCGTGCGTTTATCCGATGCTCTCGGTTACTGTGTCGCTCTTTAGCAGAAACACAGAACAAAGATTCCATATTGTGCTGGCAAAAGCTCTTCTCTATGTGCTTGGGATGGCTACAATGTATAGCGTGCTCGGCGTTTCCGCTGCCCTCGGCGGTGGATTGTTCGGTAGCTGGCTTCAAAGTCCGTACGTTCTGGCTGGAATTGGCGGGCTTTTATTCTTGCTTGCGCTAAGCTCTTTTGGACTCTACCAAATTCAAATTCCATACTGGCTTACAAATAAATTAGGCGGAACAACAGGAACGGGATTCATTAGTCTTTACCTCTCCGGATTAGTTGTCGGACTCTTTGCAGCGCCTTGCGTTGGTCCGCCAGTCATCGCTCTGATGACCGTCGTTGCAGTAAAAGGCGATCCTCTTTTTGGATTCTGGATTTTCTTTACACTGGCAATTGGGCTGGGATTTCCATACCTCATCTTAGGAACATTTTCTGGATTGCTCCGCAAAATTCCACGCTCAGGTGAATGGTTAAATTGGGTAGAACATATTTTTGGCGTTCTTCTGCTCGCAGTTTCTCTGTTCTATTTTATGCTCGCCTTTGAGCCAAAGTATTCTGCATACGTTGTTCCCTTTGCACTCATCCCTGGCGGTATATATTTAGGATTCATCGAAGCTCATCTATCAAAGAATAAAATTCTGAGGCGCATTCAATGGATTTTTGGAATTGTAACGATTGGCGGTGGATTGTGGTTTGCTGCATCGCTTCATCAACCAACAATTCAGTGGGAACTTTATTCCGAATCTGCGCTGCATACTGCTCTGAAACAAGGACAACCAGTCATAATTGATTTCTATGCCGATTGGTGTATTCCATGCCTCGAACTTGAGCGTCAAACATTTACTGATAGCAAAGTAATCGAAGCAACTGCACCATGGAAACGACTGAAAGTAGATTTGACGCATTTTGATTCTCCAGAATCGGAAACATTGCGAAAACAATTTAACATTGCTGGAGTACCAACAATACTTTTCATTGCGCCGGATGGAAATGAAGCTGAGAATAGTCGCATTGTTGGTTTTGTACCACCGCAGGAATTTCTCCTCAAACTTCATCAAGCAACAGAAGCGCAGTAGAATCTGATTCGTTAGGATTCTTTTCCGATTTACTGTCTATAAACTTGCAGGCTATTGCCTCGATACGTTTACCCAGATTATGCAATAAAGGTAGTAATAGAAGTGTAAGATGAAGGGAAATAATA
>DAOOUW010000049.1:0-3245 GCA_035390885.1 Bacteroidota bacterium
CCCTCTCTACAAGAGGGGAATAATTCCCCTTCACAGAAGGGGTGTCAACCGAAGGTTGACGGGGTAGTCTATCAAGCCGGTGGCTTCGATACGAGCTATCGCTCTACTCAGCCACCGTCAGAGTTTCGGTTGCCGAGGTGCCGTAGTCGTATCAAGACAACAGACTTTGTAAGGTCAATTTGGATTCATTCCTTGCTTGTACTTTCTTTTTCTTGTACTATAACAATAACATCTTCACAAAGGGATAGGAAAATTATGAAACTTATGAAAATTTGCAGAGTCGAGTTGCTTGCCTTCTTACTTTGTCTTTCGACTGCAATGTCGCAATATGTTGTAAAAACATGGACAACGGATAACGGCTTACCTCAAAATACTGTCAATGCAATTGTGCAGGATGAAAAAGGCTATCTATGGATTGCGACTTTTGGCGGTGTGGTGCGTTTCGATGGTATGCGATTTTCCCATGTTCCGCAGCTTGAAGAACGAATGCTCTCGATTCGTATCCTATCGCTTGCTTGCGGAAAAGATAATATTCTGTGGCTGGGCACCGAAGGCGGCGGATTGACGCGATATGATAATCGTTCAGTCTATACCTATACAACTCTCAATGGACTTCCTGATGATGTCATCCTTTCGTTATGTGAAGATGATGGAACGGTTTGGATTGGCACAAGAGTAGGATTATGTGTATTAAAGGATGGAACGATTCAGCAAATTCAATTGCCGAATGCTTCATCCAAGAGTTGGATCGAATCGATTTCTAAAGATGGCTCTGGTAGAATTTGGTTTAACACTTCTACCGGTGTGTACGTAAAAGATAAAAAAGGTGAAATTACTCAATTCTTGAATTTATCTGGAAATGATATCTTCTTGCCACTTTTTATGGGGAATGATAGAAATGGATTCCTCTGGTTTCGAAATAACAACACTATTATTGGAACTGCCGATTCACTCGTCGAACAAAAATCCTGGAGAAAAATATTTCGAATTAAAAGAGATTATAAAGGAATACTTCAGGATAAGGAGGGAGTGTATTGGTTGTGGTCAAACAGCAAGGGAATTTATTATTCGCAAGGCGATCTTGTCGCTTCGCCATTTATATCCCTTCCGTTGTCTTCTGGAAAATCTGAATATCGTGTCCGGTGTGCGTTCTCTGACTTTGAAGGGAATCGTTGGTTTGGCACAGATGGAGAAGGGCTTGTGCGGGTTACGAATTCGCTCTTTACTGTCATAACAACACCTCAAGGATTGTCGAACGATGTTGTAGAACCAGCGCTCGAAGATTCAAGGGGAAATATCTGGGTTGGTACAAACTGCGGCGGCGTAAATATTTTAACGCCTCAAAGCTCGTCGGAAACATTCCGCATTCATCAGTTGCTACCTCAAGAATGCGTGTGGTCGCTGGCTGAAGATCGAGAAGGCGGAATCTGGATTGGCACTTATGGGCACGGCGTGTATAGAGTCGCTCATAACCGAATTCAGCATTTTACCACAGCTAACGGGTTATCTCACAATGTTGTTATTGCGTTATTCTGCGCCAACGATGGAAGTGTGTGGCTTGGTACCGATGGAGGAGGATTGAATAGATTTTCGAATGGCGTTTTTCAACAATACACAAAAGAATCTGGCTTGGTGAATAACAATGTAAGAACGATAATTCAAGATACTGATGGTTCCTACTGGATTGGAACTTTGGGTGGACTTTCCCATTTCGTTCAGGGCTCGTTTCAAAACTATACGACCGAAAATGGATTAACGACAAATTACGTCCGCGCAATCTATCGCGATTCCAAAAACAATCTATGGATCGGCGCTTATGGCGGCGGTCTGCTTAGATTCTCGAATGCGAAATTTCAAGCGGTTACAATGAAGAAAGGATTATCCGACAACATTGTTTCTGCAATCACCGAGGATAACGAAGGCTATTTATGGATTACCAACAATAAAGGTGTATTTAGAATTCAACGGGATGAACTTGTCAATGTGTGTGAAGGCGCTCAAGAGCATGTGCACACTTTTGCTTATGGCGTGGAAGATGGATTGTTGAGCAGTGAGACGAACGGCGGTTTTCAGCCTGCGATCTGGAAAACGAAGAATGACATTCTCTGTATTCCTACCATCAAGGGACTCGCTTTGCTTCCGCTTGCAAAAGTGTATTCCTCGAACTCTGCTCTAAAGGAAGTCTTCATTGAAAATGTTTTTGTCAACGGTGAAGGATATAATGGTAAAGATATTGTGGAACTTCCGTATGGAAGCGCTCAACTTGAATTTCGTTTTTCTGCTTTGAATTTCAGAAATGCGAATCGTATTCTTTTTGAGTATAAGATGGAAGGATTCAATGAGCAATGGATTCTGTCGAATACAGAACGATCGGTATTCTATAATACGTTACCACCGGGAAGATATAAATTTTATGTCCGCGCTTTTATGAACGCAACAACAGATGTTTCGTCTGATCCAATTGTTGTCGTTGTCAAGCCGCCATTTTGGAAGCGATGGGAATTTATAGCTTTGTGTTGTCTTCTCCTTGTGTCTCTGTTGATTACAGCCATCTATAGAAAACGAGCTTATATAAAACGTAAGGATGAAGAACGATTAATGCTTGGTTTTCGATTGTTGAATTCCGTCGAACAGGAGCGGAAGCAATTAGCGAACGAACTCCACGATACCATAGGGCAAGAATTATTGATCATCAAGAATAGAGCGTTACTTGGATTACAAGGGAGAAGAAAAAAGGAAATGGTCGAACAATTCGAGGAAATCTCATCCTCTGTTTCTCGGGCGATTGAACGGTCGCGTGAATTATCGTATGAACTCCGCCCTTATCAAATAGATCGACTGAGCTTAACAAAAGCCATTGATTCACTGATCAATCGAACGGTGCGCGGCTCTGGCGTGAAGGCTAAAGTTTCTATTAGTATTGATGACTCTAAGATTCCAAAAGAATATGGAATCCATCTCTATCGGATCGTTCAGGAAAGCGTTAAAAACATCGTCCTTCACTCCCACGCCGCCGAATGTCAAATTAACCTTGCTTTGAATGACAACATTCTGTCCATTGCTATTCAAGATAACGGACAGGGATTCGATCAGAAGGCGCTCGAAGCAATGGATATCAAAGAACGTGGATTAGGACTTCTGACAATTGAGGAACGAGTTGCAATCCTGAAAGGAACGGTTTCCATTGCATCGGAACAAAACAGAGGTACATCAATAAATATTCAAATACCAATCAATGGTAAGGA
>DAOOUW010000049.1:3345-12963 GCA_035390885.1 Bacteroidota bacterium
TCCTATTTGGTAACACGGAATGAGCGAGTCAAGAATTTGATAAAGAAGAAACCAGAGCTCGATGACCTCACGCCAACCGAACGAAAAATTCTAAAGATGATTGCAGAGAATAAAACGAGTAAGGAGATAGCTTCTTTTATGAACATCAGTCATCGCACTGTTGAGAACCATCGTTTGAATATCTGTAATAAGTTAGATATTCATGGAAGTCATGCTTTGTTGAAATTCGCACTCGAACATAAATCAGAGCTGTAAATTCAAATGATTCGTTCGACAAAAATGTGGTTGAAAAAGTAAAAGAAAAGGAGAAGTATTAGAAGTAAGAGGAAGAAATGTAATCTTCGATACGAGTTATTGCTCACCTTAGCCCCGTCAGAGTACATTTCTAATGTATCGTTTGGATTAAATATTTTCCTCACAGTTTTCTGTCTACATCTATTCACACAATCTGCATGCGATTTATCCTCGAAATTAGTGGAAAATAGGTATTACTACTTATTATTTTGAGTAGATGTAATCCGTAATCTGTGTAATACCCCTGATTACTTTTCAAGGAAGCAATTCTTAATTATAAATCATTACGTCAAGGTTAGGATACTGTGGGGATATTCGACTTGGCAAGTTTTAAGAGGTGGAGTAAAGGGACGTTTTCAAAAGCGTCCCTTTTTTATTTAGCGAAGGTTATGCCATATTATGGAAGACGGATTGCACATCATCGTCTTCTTCTAAGATGTCGATAAACTCCTGAACCTCTTTTGCTTTCTCTTCAGGAAGTTCTTTCATTGTCGTAGGAAGATATTGGAGCTCAGCGCTCTTGACTTCTATTCCTTTTTCTTCGAGAAACTTTTGCATTTTGCCATAATCTTGAAATGAGGTGTAGATAAGAAGCTCATCGCCTTCCTGAGTGAGGTCGTCAAGTCCATGATCGATGAGCTCAAGTTCAAAATCGTCAATATTCTGTACTTGTGATGCTGGAATACGAATGAGTCCCTTTCGTTCGAACAAAAATGAAACTGAGCCTGTTGTGCCAAGCGAGCCGCCGTGTCTTGAAAAAATATGTCGCATATTTGCAACAGTGCGAGTTGGATTATCGGTAGCGCATTCTACCATAACCGCAATGCCGTGCGGTGCAATTCCTTCGTATACAACTTCCTGGTATCCCGTTGTATCTTTTTGTGTAGCTCGTTTAATAGCCGCTTCCACACGGTCTTTTGGCATATTGACGCTCTTTGCATTCTGGATCGTTAAGCGCAATCGTGAATTCCCCTTAGGATCCGGTCCGCCGAGTCGGACTGCAATTTCTATTTCACGTCCGATGCGAGTAAAAGCCTTTGACATACGCGCATATCGCGCAAACATTTTATACTTTCGTTTTTCAAAAATTCGTCCCATAGTTTTTTCGATATAAAGTGATTATAAATGAATAAAATCTGATTGAAAATAACGAAGAAATAACTGAAGATACAAGTGCCTGAAAAAATGAATTTCTATGAGTATGGAAGACAAAATTGTTGTAGAGTGACTTTTGCACTTGCGATAGTAAAAGAAAGGTTGTATTTTCCTGAAAACAATTGGTTGTACTGTTGTTTGAAATTATAATGGATTTTTCAAGAAATTCTCAAATGAGGGGAGAATGACATGGAAAAGAAATACAAATTGGAATTGTTAAGCGAGAATTTTTGCTTTAGCAAGTTTCCACAATTTGCGGAGATACCATCAGTCTTCTTAAAAGGAGAAATGTGCTTTATCATGCGCACTGATGAAGAACTCACGGTTATCAGCCCTGAGTTTATGGCTCCAGATAACGTTCAGGAAGAACTCGGTTTCCGATGTGTGCGCATTGTTGACACTCTAAATTTAGATGAGCATGGTATCATTGCCGACTTGGTACAACCGCTTACTAAAGCTGGAGTATCAGTGAACATTATTTCTACTTTTAATACTCTTTATTTCTTCTTCCGTGAAGAAATTATGGAAAAAGTCGTACAGATTCTTAAAAATGCTGGACACGAATTTATTCCTACTATGTAAGATTTATTTCATTCTTCGTTGTAATTCTTTAGTAACATCGCTTAATTTCATTCCTCGTTGATGGAGAAGAACGAGAAGATGGTAGAGTAAGTCCGCAGCTTCTTCTGCAACGAGTTGTTCGTTCGATTGAAGTGCGGCGATCACTGTCTCGACTGCTTCTTCCCCGACTTTCTGAGCAATTCTTCCAATACCTTTTGAGTAAAGTTTTGCAGTATACGATTCTTCAGGTGAAGCTGTTTTACGTTGTTCAACGGTAGCTTCGAGTTTTTCCAGAATTGCTCCTGGCAAAAATATTTGTTCTTTATCTCCAAAGCATGTGTGATTGCCGGTATGGCACACAGGTCCGTGCGTCTTTGCTTTGATGAGTAATGAATCGTTGTCGCAATCGAGATGGAAGGAGAGAGGCTCAAGATAGTGTCCTGATGTTTCACCTTTTTGCCAAAGGCAGTTACGAGTTCTGCTCCAGAATGTTACTTTTTTATCAGCAAGCGTTTTTTCGAGAGCTTCTTTATTCATAAATCCAACCATTGCTACTTGAAGCGTTTCGCTATCTTGAATGACAACTGGAATAATGCCGCCGAGTTTTTCAAAGTTGATGTTTTCTATCATAGTCTCACCGGAATACCATTTGAATGTAAATATTGTTTCAATTCCTTAATACGAATTGTGCCATAGTGAAAAACACTCGCTGCCAGCACAGCGTCTGCCTTGCCAAGCACAATGGCATCTTTGATGTGTTCCATAGTTCCTGCGCCTCCTGATGCAATGATTGGCACGCTGACTTGTTCGGAGAGAGCTTTAAGTAGTTCGATATCATAGCCGCTCGTCGTACCATCTCTGTCCATTGATGTTACAAGGAGTTCACCGGCCCCTCGTTCGACAGCTTCCTGCGCCCATTCAAGCGCGTCACGACCCGTTGATTCGGTACCGGCTCGGGTCCACACGATCCATTGTTCTCCTTGCTTTTTAACATCAACTGCAACGACAACAGATTGAGAGCCAACTCTTTTGCTCGCTTCGTTAATAAAATCTGGATTAGCAAGCGCTGCAGAATTTAAAGAAACCTTGTCTGCTCCAGCATCGAGAGCTTTTACAATATCTTCAACGGTTTGTAAACCACCGCCAACAGTAAAAGGAATTCTGATTGCTTCAGCTACGCGTTCAACCATTTGAAGAAAAGTCGAACGTCCTTCCAGCGTCGCGCTAATATCAAGGAAAACTAATTCATCGGCTCCTTCATCGGAGTAGCGTGCGCCGAGCTCAACAGGATCGCCTGCATCCCGAAGATTAAGGAAGTTGGTGCCTTTCACCGTTCTGCCATCTTTAACATCGAGACATGGAATGATTCGTTTTGTCAGCATTGTTTAACTCCTTGTTGAAACTGTAACAATTCCTGAAGTGTTATTCGTTCTTCGTAGAGAGCCTTCCCGACAATAACACCGCTCACTTGTGTCGAATTTAGCAGTTCAAGGTCGCGAATTGTTGTAATGCCTCCCGAAGCAATAATATTGATTGAAGGGAAAATAAATTTCAATTGTCGGTAGAGTTCGTTATTTGGACCTTTGAGCATTCCATCACGAGCAATATCTGTACAAATAAATATTCTGGCTCCAAGATGTATCATTTGCTGAATGAATTGTTCAGCGGTTAGTCCACTTTTTTCTTGCCATCCATGGATGGCAACAAGATTATTCTTAACATCAACGCTAATAACAATGCGCTCAGCAGTAAATTCTTCGATCCATTCTTGAATGAGTTGAGGAGAATGAACAGCGATACTACCGAGTATAACGCGCTTGATGCCAAGTGAAAACAGCCGTTCGATGTCTTCTTTGGTACGAATGCCTCCGCCGACTTCCAACGAAAGTCCTTGAATTTTTCCCAGCGCTTCTATTGCGCTCCAATTGACGATCTTCTTTTCCTTTGCTCCTTCTAAATCAACAATGTGGAGGAAAGAAAATCCGGCGTCGAGAAAATTTTTTGCAACTTCAACTGGCGAATTAGAATAAACCTTTTGGAATTCATAGTTTCCCTGTCGTAATCGAACGCAGGCGCCATTGTAAATATCAATTGCTGGAAGTATTAACATAACCAAATGAAATTTTTTAAAAGTTGTAGTCCTGCTCCAGCGGATTTCTCTGGATGGAATTGTACTCCGTAAAAATTTTTATAGCGTACAGCCGATGTAAATCGCACGCCGTATTCGGTTGAAGAAATTGTTCCATCCGTTAGCGGAGCGTAGTATGAATGAACAAAATAGAAATACTCTTCAGTTCGAATGTTCTTAAAAAGCAATGAGTCGGTCTCGAATTTTATTGTGTTCCATCCCATATGCGGTACTTTCAGTCTCGGTTCTATTGACGCAAAATTTTCGATTGTGCCTGATAGAATGCCGAGACACTCTGTATTGCGCTCAGTCGAACGCTCGAATAAAATTTGCATGCCAAGACAAATACCTAGGAAAGGAACTTTGAGATTTTGAATCCATTCGATTAAGTTTACTGCGCGAAGTGATTCGATTGCGCTTCGTGCTTCTCCTACTCCAGGCAAAATAATTTTGTCTGCTTTCTCAAGTTCTTTCTGATTGTTCGATACGATGTACAATGCGCCTAAAGCTTTTAGTGCATTTTCAACTGAACGAATATTGCCAGCTTCGTAATCAATAATTCCGATAAGAGATTTCCGCGCCACTACAACGTACCTTTTGTTGATGGAACTGAAATGGAACCGCGAAAAGCCCGTGTAATGGCTTGCTTGAGCACTTGTCCGGTCGCTTTGAAGATAGCTTCAATTTTATGATGTTCGTTTCTTCCAGTAACGCTAATGTGTAAATTAGCGCGCAATCCATCGGCAAACGCGCGGAAAAAATCTTCTACCAGCTCAGTGGGAAACTCGCCGACTTTTTCTCTTGAGAAAGTTGCTTTCAACGAACAGAATGGCCTGCCGCTAAGGTCGAGCGAGACTGTCGCCAATGCTTCATCCATAGGAACTGCAAACCCAAATCGTTGAATGCCGCGTTTAGTTCCTAATGCTTCACGAATTGCTTCGCCAAGGGCGAGTCCGGTATCTTCAACGGAATGGTGCTCGTCAACGTTGAGATCGCCAATTACAGAAATTGTAGCGTCGATTCCTGAGTGTTTAATAAGTTGAGCAAGCATGTGATCGAAGAATCCGATTCCTGTGTCTACAGAATATTTGCCGCTTCCATCGAGCGCCACAGAAACTGAAATTTTCGTTTCGTTCGTAATTCGATTGACAACAGCTGTTCGTTGTTGTTGAACAATGTACTTGCACGCATCGAAAAAATTGTTTGTCGAGAATTCAGCGGCAGTTTGTTGCTCGGCTGTCAGTCGTACAGCTCGGCATCCAATATTGCGAGCAAATTCAACATCGGTTTCTCTATCTCCAAGTACAAAGGAATGCATACGATCAATCGGATTTTCTTTTAAGAAAGAGTCTACAAGTCCGGTCTTTGGTTTTCGGCAGGAACAATTTTCTTCTTTTGTATGTGGACAGATAAAAATTTTAAGGAAAGAAATTCCTTCGCCTTCAAAGAGCCGAAGTATCTTCCCTTGTACAAGATCGTATGCTTGCTGAGGATATTGTTCCGTTCCTAAACCATCCTGATTACTTACCATCACAAGTTGGAATCCAGCATCGATCAGGAGACGAAGTCCAGAAATAACGCCAGGAATGTACTCGAGCTTTTCGAGTGAGTCGATTTGCTCATCAGGCGGCTCGACAATGATCGTTCCATCACGGTCAAGAAAGACAATGTTCATTGAAAAAGTTCCTTCCACGTTTTAATCAGCAGTTCATTTTCATCTCGAGCGCCGACAGTGATACGAAGACATTGTTCGAGTCGTGGCTCAGCGCTTCTATTTCTTACAATAATATTTTGAGACGCCAACGCTTTGTAGATGCCTGTTGCGTCTGTCGTTCTAACAAGAATAAAATTAGCATCGGATGGAAACACTGTTACTACTTTTGGAAGATGATGAAGCTGCAGACGCAACCACTCGCGTTCTTTAACGATCTGATGAACATTTGTTTTCATTCTGTCGATGTTGTGAATCGCTGAGAGAGCAGCCTTACTTGTTAATGTATTGATGTTGTAGGGCCATTTTACTTTCATCATATATGAAATAATTGAAGGATGTGCGATGCAGTAACCTAAACGAATGCCTGCAAGTCCCCATGCTTTCGAAAGCGTGCGCATGACAATAAGATTGGGATATTCGGAAATAAATTGTGCAACCGATTCCGTACGAGCGAAATCAATGTATGCTTCGTCTACGACGAGTAATTTCCCATGCTTGCAGAGCTCGAGAATATCTTCTGCTTTCAAGAGATTTGCAGTGGGATTGTTTGGAGAACAGCAAAAAATGAGTTTTGTTCTTTTACGAATTGCCTGCCGGGTTTCGTTCCGATCGATTTGAAAGTCATTGGCTAATAGACACGAATCAACACGCACATCTTGTATGGATGCAGCGACTCGATACATTCCATACGTTGGCTCGAGAAGAAGAACAGCGTCTTTCCGCGGCTCGCAAAAAACACGAATGAGCACATCGATCACTTCATCCGAACCAACGCCAACAAAGACCGATTCAGGAGAAACATTGTTGAGCTGTCCGAGTTTTGTTCTGAGTTCTACCTGAAAAGGATCGGGATAGCGATTGAGTTCGGCGTCTTTGCAATCCAATGTACTGCCAAATGAATTTTCATTTGCGTCGAGAAGCACGCCGGTAAGAAAATCCTGACGCGCTGAGTGATATGGTTTTAATGAACGAATATTCGGTCTTACAAGTGAATCAATATCAAAATCATTATTCATACAATCCTCATTTTATGATAATCTGCAGGTAACAGATTTTGAGTGAGCATAGAGCCCTTCAGCCTCTGCAAATGCGATGAGCGTTGGCGAAAGCGCCTGAAGTCCATTCTTTGTTAGAGATTGAAACGTGATTGTCTTTTGAAAACTCTCAACGGTCAATCCGCTGAACCAGCGTGCAGCGCCGCTTGTTGGTAAAGTGTGGTTTGTTCCGGATGCATAATCGCCGGCTGTTACTGGCGCATACGCTCCGAGAAATACAGAACCTGCATTCTGAATTTTTGGAACAAGCGCCTCTGCATTTTTAACATTGATAATTAAATGCTCTGGCGCATAATCATTAACAAATTGTATAGCGCTATCGAGAGATTTTGCAACGAGAGCGAAACTCTTTGATAAAGCTTTCTGAACAATGTCGTTGCGAGGAATATTCGTAGGAATTTGTGTGAGAGCTTCTTCCAGCGCTTTAGCCAATTTTGAATCTGTTGTTACAACTACAGCTTGTGCATCTGGATCGTGTTCTGCCTGGGAAATACAATCCCATGCAACAACTTCGGGAAGAGCAGTTTCATCGGCAAGAATCAGTACTTCGGAAGGTCCGGCAATCATATCAATCGCTGCACCGTCAGGATCATTGGAAACAAATTGTTTTGCTGCTGCAACGTACTTGTTTCCAGGTCCAAATATTTTGTCTACTTTTGGGATGCTCTCTGTTCCATACGCCATTGCAGCAATTGCCTGTGCGCCGCCAACGCAATAAATTTCTGTAATGCCAATGAACTGTGCAGTAGCCAATACGAATGGGTCGACTTTTCCGTTTGTTCTTGGCGGAGAACAGAGAATGATGCGCTTGCACTGAGCAAGTTGAGCTGGGATTCCAAGCATCATTACTGTTGAAGGTAAAGGCGCAGAACCTGCAGGCACATATAAACCAACAGTTTCGAGCGGACGAACTTCCCTCCAGCATCGAACTCCAGCGACTGTTTCTACTTGTTGAGTGGAACGAAGTTGAAGAGCATGGAATGCACGGATATTCATTGCAGCTTGTTCCAGCGCTTTCCGAAATTCTGGCGATATAATTTTTGCGGCTGCATCAATTTCTTCTTGCGGTACCCGGAAAGTATCCGGTGTTGCTGAATCAAATCGCTGGGAATAATTGCGAACTGCACGATCGCCTTGCTCTTTTACATCAAGGCACAGACGCTGAATCGATTCTAGATCGACTGTGCCAATCTGAGCAGGTCTTTTCAGAAGATTTTTTTGCTCTTCTACTTTGATTTGTTCTTCGTAGTATATTTTCATTGGATTATCGTTTCAATAGGTACCACAACAATTCCAGTTGCGCCGGATGCTTTGAGTTTTTCCATCACATCCCAAAACACATCTTCCGAGATAACGGAGTGCACTGCAACCAGGTTTGGATCGGCAAGCGGAACGATCGTTGGACTTTTCAAACTTGGCAAGATGGCTTTAATTCGCTCAAGTGATGCGATTGGTGCGTTAAGCATCAAATATCGTTTTCCACGCGCTTCTAATGAACCTCGTACGCGAATCAAAAGACGATCGATTTCTTTTTTCTTCTTTTTATCATGGAGCGCCGCCGAGCTTACAATCAATACAGCTTGCGATTCAAAGACAGTGCAAAGCGGTCGCAAGCCATTCATCTTTGCCGTTGTTCCAGTCGATACGAGGTCGCAAATTACATCTGCGACGTTAAGGCTTGGAGCCAATTCCACCGAACCGCTTAATTTGACAACCTTAGCTTCAACCTTATTTTCTCGGAGAAACTCTTTTAATGTGTTTGGATAGGTTGTGCCGATTCGAAGTCCTTGAAGATCGGTTGCTTTTTTGTACTGTGAACGTTGCGGAACGCTAATCATTAACTTGCAGTAGCCAAAACCAAGAGGTTCTAGAATTTGAACTTTTGAGTTGCGTTCTTTCAGAATGTTTTCTCCAACAATTCCTAAATCCGCAACGCCATCCTGAACGTACTCGGGAATATCGTCATCACGAATTGCCAGAATATCCAGATCAAAATTTTTACAAGGCGAATAGAGGCTTTGCTTCTGAAATTCGAAGTCGAGTCCGCATGCTCGGAGTAATGCTACGGAATCTTCGGTCAATCTACCGCTCCGTTGAA
This sequence comes from Bacteroidota bacterium, assembly GCA_035390885.1. Taxonomy (GTDB): domain Bacteria; phylum Bacteroidota; class Ignavibacteria; order UBA10030; family UBA10030; genus JAOAFT01. The sequence continues at coordinate 12,351 of DAOOUW010000049.1, forward strand.
TTGCAATTTTCAGTCGTCCATTTGTTGCTAACATATTTATTCATCCTCTGGTGTTGAATTTGTTTTTTTGAGGAGCAGGGAGTATCCGCCTTTTCCTTGTTTGAGCCAGCGCCCTACGCGGGCAATGGTGCGCGAGCTAACGCCTGTTTCTTCCTCGATCTTTGCGTATGGTATTCCCTGTGAAAGAAGTTTTGCTACTTTCCATCGCTCTGCAATTTCTCTAATTTCGGTATCGGTCAGCAAATCTCGGAAAAAGCGCTGGCATTCCTCAAGTGTTTCTAGCTTAAGAATAGCTTCATAGAGTTCGTTTATTTCTTTTTGTTTATCCTGTTTCATACTTTACTATAGTAAAGTATACGAATTTCTTGTTCTCAAGTCAAGCATTGTGGTTTACGATATTGCTTTTAAATTTGGATTCATTATCTTTAACACATAAGAGTATATCATTGAACCCAGATTATGCAGGGTTGCAGGAACAAGATGAACTTTCAAGATAAAAGAACAAATAATGATGGATGTAAATTTGTTGCGGTGGCTTCGATACGGATTGTCGTCCACCTCAGCCACCGTCAGGCACTCGGTTGCCGAGTAGCACGAAGTGCGTATCGAGGCA